>QMSR01000006.1 GCA_003649695.1 Thermoplasmata archaeon | reverse complement strand
GCATCAATTGCAATTCAGGGTCCGAAGGCCGAGGAGCTCATGACAAGGATCCTCAAAGATGATCCATCTACTCTAGGCAAATTCTTTTGCGATTTTCTAGAGTATAAAGAAAAATTAACTGAAAGTGAGATATCGCCGGAAGGTAAGATGTTCGTTGCTCGCACGGGCTATACGGGTGAAGACGGCTTCGAAATAATTGTATCACATAAGGATGTTATAGACATCTGGAGAACTCTCCTAAAGGAGGGGAAGGATCTGGGAGTTAAGCCCTGTGGTCTTGGCGCAAGGGACACCCTCAGGATGGAGATGGGTTATCCATTATCGGGACAGGATTTCCATGAGGACAGGACACCCTTTGACCTAGGATACGGCTGGATCGTACAATTCAATCACGACTTCATAGGCAAAGAAGAACTTCAGAGGATAAAGCAGGAAAAGCAGTACGATTTTTGGCGGGGTTTCATATTGCTTGAAAGGGGGATTCTCAGACACGGCTATGAGGTCTATTACGATGATGAGAAGATCTCCGTGTTGACTTCGGGCTCTTTCTCACCAATTCTGGGCACGGGCATCGGACTCGGGTTCGTTCCCAGGAAGTACAAGAATCTGGAGGAAGTGAAGATCAAGGTCAGAAGCAGGTTCATGAGCGCCAAGATGCAGAGACCGCCACTCGTAACACCGGGATCCTCGAAATGAGCTCCACTGGAAATGAGGGGGGTGCCCCCCCGAGGGCCGTGATCTTCGACGTAGATCAAACCTTACTATACACTTTAAAGCGCTTCTACAAAGTTTTCAACGCAACCCTAAACAAATTCGGCCTGGATCCCGTCTCCTGGGAGAAGTTTCTGGAACTATACTCCAGGGACTCCCTGAGTACTGTGTTCGAAGGAAGGGTGGACAGGGACGATTTTTGGAAGATCTTTCTTGAGGACTATGACATCGAGTGCAGGGAGGACAGGCCCATAGAGGGGGCCGAGGAGGCCCTCCGGAGGGCCAAGGAGCTGGGGCTCAGGGTGATCGTCGCCACCGGGAGGAGGACCCCGGTGGAGTCCCTCAGAAGGGAGATGGAGAGGTTCGGCCTCGCCAAGTACGTGGACTCCTTCTACACCGCCCGCGAGGATCCCTGGGTCCGGGGGTACGCGAAGGTTGGCATGATGAGGAGGATCCTGGAGAGAGAGAAGCTGAGGCCGGAGGAGGTCATCATGGTCGCCGACTACCTCCCGGACATGGAGCTCGCACGCAGGATGGGAATGAGGGCGATCGCCGTCCTCACGGGCCTCATGCCGGAGGAGGAGCTCCGGAGGCGGGGGGCCCAGTGGGTCATAGATAGCATCGCCCAGCTGCCGCCCCTCCTGGAGAGGATCCTCAAAGACCCCTGAACTCGGATCTCGCTTTGTACCTGAGCAGGGCCCTGGAGAACCTCGGGCCCAGGGCAGCGAAGAACAGCAGGTTCCCGACGGCGTGCGCCGTGTCGAAGGGGAGGGAGTAGAGCTCCAGGAGGGCGAGGGAGTGCAGCGTCGCCGGGTAGTAGAGGAACAGCATGGAGAGGTTCGTGATTGCCCCGTAGAGGTAGCCGGAGAGGAGGCCGAAGGCTGGGAGGGACCTGCTCCACCCCCTGAAGAGGATCCCGGCCAGCCAGCCCAGGAGGCCCCAGGCCATCATCTGCCAGGGGAGCCAGGGGCCCATGCCCAGTGCCAGGTTCGAGATGAGGGGGGTGAGGATCCCCACGAAGAACCCCATGGCCGGGCCGAGGGTCGCGCCCGAGACCTCGATGATGAAGGTGCAGGGCTGGACGGAGGGGAGGGCGGCGAAGGGTATCCTCGAGGCGGCGGAGAGGGTGGAGAGGGCGGCCAGCAGGGCGAGCTCCCTGGAGCTGATCCTCCTCTCCTCGAGCGCCAGGAGCCCCGAGAGGGCCAGGAGGGTCGCCGAGGCGTAGGACAGGAGGGCCAGCATCTCGCCCGTGAGGATCCCCAGCAGGGCCATCACCGCCCCGGAGAGCGCCACCAGGGGGCTAAGCCTCACGGAGCACACCCCCTTCCAGGACGAGGATCCTGTCCCCCGCGGCCCTGGCGAAGTCCAGGTCGTGGGTGGCCACGAGGATCCCCATGCCCGAGCCCGCGAGCTCGTCCAGGAACCGGACGAGCTCCGCCTTCACCCCCCAGTCCTGCCCCCTGGAGGGCTCGTCCAGGACGAGGATCCTCGGATTGTGGGCGACGGCCGAGGCTATGGCGAGCCTTATCTGCTCCCCCACGCTCAGGTCCCTGGGGCTCGCCCCCGGGTCGGCGCGGATCCTAGCCCTCCTGAGCCAGTCCTCGACGTTCACCCGGAGGCCCAGGGAGCTGGAGGTGAAGGAGAGCTCCCCGCCGACGGTGTCCTCGATGAACATCCTCGGGGCCCCCTGGAAGACGAAGCCCACGAGCCTCGCCCTCTCCAGGGGGTCCATGGACCTAGGGTCCCTGCCGAGGATCCTCACGGTTCCCGAGCTGGGCTCCAGGAGCCCCACCAGGACCTTGAGCAGCGTGCTCTTCCCGGAGCCGTTGGGTCCCGTGATGAAGAGGATTTCCCCCTCGCGGAGCTCGAGGGAGGCCCCCTCCAGGACCGCCCTGTCCCCGTAGGAGAAGTGCACGTCCTCCGCCTCCAGCACGGTCTCCCCCGCGGTCCCCCCTGCCCGGGAGGGGAGGGGCTCTTCCCTCGGCCTCGCCCCGGGGAGGATCCTCCCCTCCCTCGCCACCAGGATCCTGTCGGGTCGCAGCTCCGAGAAGTGTCTGTGTTCCGACACGAGGACGAAGTCCCCCATCTCCGGGATCAGGTCGAGGATCCTCCCCCGGTTCCAGGGGTCGAGCTGGGACAGGGGCTCGTCCAGGAGCACCACGTCGGGACCCGTGGCGAGGATCCCCGCCAGGGCCGCGAGCTGCGCCTCGCCGCCCGAGAGGGTCCAGGTCAGCCTCCCCGCGAGGTGCCCTATCCCCAGCCTCTCCAGGGCCTCCTCGGCAAGGGCCTCGGCCTCGGACCAGGATGCGCCGTGGTTCAGGGGGCCCAGCATGACGTCCTCGAGGACCCTGTCCATCAGGAGCTGGAACTCGAAGTCCTGGAACAGGAGCCCGACCCTGCGGGACATCCTGCGCGGGCCCAGCGCTATGGGGTCCAGGCCCAGGACGTCGACGGAGCCCGAGACCTCCCCCCCGTAGAAGTGGGGGACGAGGCCCATGACGGACTTCAGGAACGTGCTCTTCCCCGAGGCGGAGGGGCCCAAGACCAGCGTAACTCCCGGGCCCAGGTCCAGGTCCCCGACCTCTATCCCCCTGCCGCTGGGGTAGCGGTAGCGGTAGGAGCGGAAGGAGATCATAGGGCAGCACCTACCAGCAGGGGAACCGAGAAGAGGACTATCCTGATGGAATCCCAGGGGGATAGGAGCCAGGCGAGGATCGAGATCGCAGCAAGCAGGGCGTGGGGGGCGAAGTCGACCCCCATGGGCCGCCTCCATCTACTGAGGCCGAATCCCCTGGCCTCCATGGCCTCCCCTATGACCATGCTCCTGTCCAGGGAGAGCACCGCCAGCGGGAGTACCAGCCTCGCGGCCGATGTAATCCTCTTCCTCCAGGGTCCGCGGCCTACGGGGGCCCCGCGGATCTCCGCTGCCTGGACTAGGTCCTGGGCGTCCCTGGCGAAGACCGGAAGCAGCCTCGAGGACAGGAACACCAGGAAGGAGGTGCGGAAGAGGATCCCCGGCATGGAGGCCGCGACCTCCCTGGCCCCGAGCCCGGAGAAGGCCGCCACCGAGGAGAGGATCACCACCAGGGACCTCAGGGCCATGGAGGTGCCGAAGAGGAGGCCTCCCTCGGTGATGGGGAGGCCGTCGACCCTGGGGCCGGTCCGGACGAGGATGAGGTTCATGACCGCTATCACCAGGGCCATGGGGACCGCGAACCTGAGGATCCTCGTCGCCGCCCACAGCCCGCCCAGGGCTAGGGAGGCCATCAGGAAGATTAGGAGGAGCGAGAGCTGGAAGGGGTCAGAGAGGAGCAAGGAGGCGATCATGAAGGGTCCGAGGACGAGGATCCTCGCGAGGAGGGACCTGCGGGAGAGCATCACATCACCTTCTCGTACCTCCAGAGGACCAGCTCCCCTCCTCTGAGGACGTAGCTCCCCGCTCCGACCTGCGCGTACTGCCCGTTTACGTAGTAGATCCAGTACATGCCCCTGACCGGATCGCTGTTCACCCCCGCGATGCCGTCTATGAAGGGTCCCAGGGAGTACCACCTCACCTTGAGCTCGAAGCCGAACCAGCTGGAGAGGTTGACCAGGGCGTCGTAGACAGTGGTTCCGTTCCCCACGGGCACCCCGGTGAAGGTCCACGTGGTCCCGTTTATCCGGAGCTTGACGCAGCCCACCTCCCGCACCTCGGGGATCCTCGGATTCCCCCCGTCGAAGTCGATGACGAACGTGACCGTCGGCCCGCCGCAGCCCGGTCCGCTGGGGTGCGAGCTGAACACCAGGGCCAGGACCACGAGGGCCGCGAGGATTGCTGCCGGCAGGTACCTCCTCAGCGCCGCCTCCATCTCAGGACCGCCAGGACCATCACCACCGCCATGAGGGATACCGTGCCGAACTCGGGGACGCTGGGCCCGGGGGCGAAGGCGTAGAGGTTACCGTCGTCGCAGCCCAGGAAGACCCATCCATTGCTGTAGCTGGGCGATGAGAGGACGTAGTTTCCCAGGTCCACCTGCTGCATGACCTCGTAGTCGTCTTCGGTGAAGGCGAGGACGTACACCCTGCCGGTTGGGGTGTTGGTGCTCGCGATGACGGTGTTGTTCGAGAGGAGGAGGGGCTTGGACTGGACCGCGCCGAGTCCGGCCCTCCACCTGACCATGCCGTCCCTCGTGACCAGGACCAGCCCACCCTTGCCCGTCTGGAAGCTACCCCAGCCGACGAGGATCCCGTAGTTCGTGGAGATCGGGGAGGAGGTGGAGAAGCGGATCATCACCCTCCACTCCTCCTCCAGGGAGCCGTTCTCGTAGACGAGCTTGTGCAGGAACCCCTCCCTGGAGGTCACGTAGATCGCGTTGTCCTCCACCAGGGGCACGCATGAGACGCTGAACCCGCTGAAGCTGGCCACGACCTCCCCCGTGCTCCGGTTGACGAGCAATACACCTCCGTTGGAGAAGGAGAAGTTCCCGGGGTCGTAGACGCCGGCTAGGGGGAAGACGATGAGGTCTCCCATGGCCGCGGGGGCGGAGAAGTAGGAGCTTTCATCTAACTCCACCGACCACATGACCGTCCCGTTGGCCCACACCGCGTAGAGGGCCGCGGGCCCACCGGAGAGGTTGGCGGTCCCGAAGTAGAAAACGCCGTAGTATGGGAGGGCCCCCCCGGCGAGTACCCCGAGCGTGTCCGTCTCCCAGACCTTGGTACCGTCGAGCCTGTAGAGGGCCACGCCATTACCGGTCCCCAGGAGGAAGTACTGCCCGTAGCCCGTGGGCTGGGAGAGGCCGTAGGTGCCCTGGACCCTGGCCAGGACCTCTCCGGTTTCTGGGTCGAGGACCAAGGCCCCCTCCCAGGAGTTCACCACGACCCTGCCCTCCACCACCGCGGCAGTGGTCTGAACACCCCAATCCGCGACGTGCACGCTCCAGGCGGGGGCGGAGAGGTCCGGGGCCTCCCCCTCACCCGGGGTAGGGGCGGAGAACCAGGTCGGTCCCCAGGGGGGCAGGATGGACGGCTGGGAGATGTTGGGCCAGCCCTCCGGGTCCTGGTAGAAGGCCCATGCGACGGTGTCGCCCTCCTCCAACACGAGCTGGTCACAGGAGACCGGGCTGGCCTCCCAGGAACCGTTCTCCAGCGTGAAGAGGTGCCACCAGGGTCCCGGCCACGAGGCCCCGAACCCCCCTATGGAGTTCACCATAACCCCGTACTCGGAGACGGAGTAGGAGAACTCGAGGCCGGTTTCGTTGACGAAGGCGTAGGTTGCCTCGAATGCGCTGATGTTTTCGTGCCATTGAACCTGCCCCTGGAGCACCACCCCATTCCCGAAGTCCACAATGACGGTGACCCCGCTACCTGAGGCGCTGGCCACCGGGAGTAGGGCAAAAAACACCAATGCGAAGAGGAGATACCTCATGGTAACGGCGTAATCGGACTATAGTTTAAAACGAAGAAGGGTATCAGCGGACCCGTTTTTTCAATAAACCGGATAACAGTTAAAAGATAGCGGTCATGAAGTGCGTCAGGTGCGGCCTCAGGGAGGCGGTCCACGAGGGCCTCTGCGAGTACTGCATACTGGAGCTGCACCCTCCCCTCCCGCCGGGGGCCATCAGGCTGGTCGTGTGCCCCGTCTGCGGCTCCTTCCGGGTCGGGGGGCGCTGGCAGGAGATTCCACTGGAGGAGGCCGTGCTCAGGGAGGTGGAGCAGCTCCTGGACCCCCGGTACGCCCTCCTGGGAGGGGAGGTGAAGGTGGAGGACAGCAGGGTGAGGCTGCGCCTGACGCTGGATGTCTACGGGAAGAGGGCCGAGTGGGAGGGGGAGAGGGAGCTCAGGATTAGGAAGGAGGTCTGCGACAGGTGCTCCCGCAGGGCCGGGGGCTACTACGAGGCCATCATCCAGCTTCGTGGCGCCCACGCGGAAGAGGCGGCAAACGTGGCCGTCAGGGAGGTAGAGTCCCACCCCAGCAGGATGGCATTCGTCACCAAGGTGGAGAGGGTGAGGGGAGGTGTGGATGTGTACGTGGGGGACAGGGCCGCCGCCAGGAGGGCCGCCAGGGTGGTAAGGGAGGCCTTCGGCGGTGAGTACAAGGAGAGCTCCAGCCTCTACGGCAGGAGGGACGGCAGGGAGCTCAGGAGATCCACCTACCTCGTCAGGACCCCCGAGTTCGGGCCGGGAGATGTGGTGGAGCTGGGGGGCAGGAGGTACGTGGTCGAGGCCATGGGCAGGGAGTTCCTCCTTCGAGACGCCTGGAGCGGGGCGCTTAGGAAGGAGCGCTGGGAGGCCCTCAGGGAGGCGAGGCTCCTGGCCAAGGCCGAGGACGTAGTGGAGGGGGAGATCTTCTACGTCGGCGAGGGGGTCGCCCACGTCTACGACCCGGAGTCGGGGGAGCTGAGGCAGCTCCCGGCTCCCCCCTGGGCCAGGAGGGGTAAGGTCCTCATGGTCAGGGTGGACGACGAGATCATCCTCATCCCGGGTGAGGCCCGTTGAACATCCTACACCTCGTCCTCGCCTACTCCGCCCTCGAGGCCTCCGTCGCGGCCCTCTCGGCGGCCCTCGCACTGAGGATCCTCCTGGTGAACCGGAAGGTGGGGGACAGGGCCCTGTACATAATTGCCCTGGGTTGGGTCCTCATCGCGGTATCCGCCCTGATGCCCGTGGGGATCCTGATCAAGAGATACCTCTTCCTGAGCTCCGTGGGTAGGCTGGCCCCCGGGGACATCCAGATCCTGGCCAGGGCCCCGCTCAGGGCCCTGGTCCTCTGGTCCGCGGTCAGGGCCGGGGGCTTCGCATTGCTCCTAACCCCCGGGACGGCGGTGGCCAGCATCATCCCCCTCCTCCCGGATGGGGTCTCGACCGCCATCCTGGGGTACGTGGCGCTGAGGAACAGGGGGGCGACCAGGGCCCTGTACGCCGTCTTGGCCATCGGCCACGCGATACGCTCCTACTACGTCTGGAGGGGGCTGTTCCCGTTCCTGGGGGAGGCAATAGTGGCGGCCGCCCTGCTGGCCGCCCTCCTCAGGGGGGTGCTGGGCCGTGGCCCGTAGGTACAGGACCAAGGTCACCCTGTACTACGAGATCCTCCGCTCGGTCAGGGACAGGGGCGCGGCCCAGCCCACGAGGATCATGTACGACGTAAACCTGCCCTACTCGAAGCTGAAGGAGATGCTTGAGGAGATGGTCTCAAAGGGCCTCCTCGCCGAGAGGAGGGAGGGGAAGTCCGTGGAGTACAGCATAACGGAGGAGGGACTGAGGCTCTTGGTCAAGCTGGAGGACGTCCTCCGGTCCCTGAGGAGGCTCGGACTCCAGGTATAGAACATTGTTCCAGAACTCTGTGGCGCATCACTTTTTAAAGTGCCCAGAATGGTGGAAACATGAGGTCCTGGACTGCGCTGATTCTGGTATTGGCCATGGTCGGGCTCGGCGGCGCCGCAGGCGTCCTCTCCCAGGGATCGGAGGTAACCGTAAGCGGGACCGTGACCGCCTACGGCGGCTGCCACATGTTCTTCATCACCGCCGACAACGGGACCGTCTACGGGATCAAGGTGATGGGTTGGTGGGAGGACCCCAACGGGTCGACGATAAGCTCCTGCTACCTGGTCTCGCACTACGTCGACCTGGGCGAGGAGGTGACCGTCACCGGCTACCTGCACGGCTGGGGCCACCACGGGGGTCACTGGGGGCATGGCAACATGGTCGTCGCCACCGTGATAGTCCTCGACGAGGGGACCTTCCAGCGCAGGGGTGGGGCCCAGACATCCGTGACCGGCACCGTTGGGGAGGTGAACGTCTGTTGCAGGTACTTCACCCTGGAGACCTCCAACGGCACCTATTACGTGAAGGTCACCGGATGGTGGGAGAACGAGAGCGGGGAGACCCTGTACTGCACGGAGGTCCTCCAGGCCATCCAGCCCGGTGACCAGGTAACTGTCTACGGCTACTCCCACGGGGGATCGTGGATCATAGCCTCGGAGATAGACACCCAGAGCGACACCTACACGAGGATGTTCGGGCACCGGGGGCACGAGTACACGAACGAGACGACGACTGTCCAGGGTACCATTCAGTTCCTGGGCTGCAGGATAATCAGGCTCGAGTCCGGCGGCCAGACGTACACTGTGGTCCTCAAGGGGCTCTGGATGGCCGAGAACGGGACCACCTACACGCCGTGCCAGCTGACGTCCATGATGTCCACGGGGGAGCAGGTTGAGGTCACGGGCTACCAGGCTGGTCAAGCCATCATGGCCGTGAGCATCGAGTACCAGGGGGTCACCTACGTCCAGGTGACCTCCCATTAAATCCCCCTTCCTATTTTTCTGGGTAATGAGGCTCGCGGCCCTGGCCCTGGCGACCCTATTGATCC
Organism: Thermoplasmata archaeon; assembly: GCA_003649695.1. Taxonomy (GTDB): domain Archaea; phylum Thermoplasmatota; class Thermoplasmata; order Thermoplasmatales; family B87-G9; genus B87-G9. The sequence goes on along the minus strand of QMSR01000006.1, from coordinate 9,527 downwards.
TGACGGCCCTGGTAGTCGTGTCGCAGCCGATCCCGGGAGTCCTATGGAGGAGGGGCTACGGTGGGTCCTTATCGGAGGAGTTCTGGTCCGCCCTTCCCGGGGATGAGAAGGTATTCTTGGTCGGCAGGACGGCCTCCTTCGGGAACGGGGGTTACGACGCACTGGTTGCGGTACTAGACCTTCAGGGGGACCTGGAGATCCTCAGCACCATGGGCTGGACGGCCAATGACGCCTTTTACTCCGCCTCCGGCGACCCCGAGTCCTCGGTCATTGCCGTGGGGGAGATCGACGACGGGAGCAGCGTCGGCTGGGCGGTAGAGATGTCCTCAAACACCGGCGTCCTCTGGGCCAGGGAGCTGAGCGGGGGCGACTCCCTCTACCTCATGGACGTGTTGTACGAAGGGGATACGGCCGTCGCCGTGGGGGCGATCGAGGAAGACGACAATTGGGATGCCCTGATTGTGGCCCTGGACTCCCAAGGGAATCTACTATGGTCCGAGTCCCTCGGGGGAGGGGATTGGGAGGAGCTCAGGGCGGTGGCCAAGGTCGGGAACGTCCTCTACGCCGTGGGGACGACCTCCAGCTACGGCTCAGGCCCCTCAGACGGGCTGGTGATAGAGTTCGACTGGTCGGGCAACGTGCTGGGGGCCTGGACCGTCGGGGGATCGGGCTCCGACTGGCTCCTGGACTGCGCCTCCCTGGGTGACGGCCTGGTGGTCGTCGGCGGGACGAATACGCCGTCCGGCAGCACCTACTACCCTCTGGTGGCGGTCTTGTCCTCCACGACCCAGGCGGCCTACCTGGACTTCGGCATGCCGGCCGAGCTCTACGGGGTGTCGGTGGATGCCGAGGGTCACATTTGGGTCCCGGGACAGGGGGTGGACGACCAGGATCTGCAGGGGGTCCTGGCGAAGCTGGATCAGGGGTTGACGCCGTTGTGGGGCGCGACCTATGGCGGATCGGGGGAGGAGGGGCTCAGGGGCATAGCCTTCTCCCCGGGAGGAGCCATGTTCGTGGCAGGCTTCTCCACCACACCCTCGAGCGACCTGCAGACGGTATCCATTACCTCAAACGCCCTCTACCTGGAGACCCGGTCGGTGGATCTGCAACCGGTGGACGCAGGCGTGCAGGCCTCCAGCAGCGTGGTGTACAGGACGGATCCCAACCCTACGGACGAGGAGGCGGGCGTCATGAAGGTGGCCGACGACCAGTCCCCCCCGGAGGTCCAGATCACCCAACCCCAGGATGGGGAGGTCGTGGGCGAGGCCGCGATCACGGCCTCCTGGGCCGGGCAGGACAACGAGGGGATCGAGCGCTACGACGTGTACCTGGACGGCGAACTGGTTTACTCGGGGACCTCAACCACCGTTCAGATCCAGCTGGGCGGCTCAGGGCAGCACTCTCTGAGGGTCGTGGCATATGACGGCGCCGGGAACACCGGCAGCGACGAATGTACTTTCCTCGCCGACCTGGAGTCCCCGTGGGTGAACATCACCTCCCCGCTGGAGGGGGAGGAGGTCCAGAACCCCGTCACGGTCTCCTGGGAGGGGGGAGACGACTGCGGCGTCGACCACTACGAGGTGAAGGTGGACGACGGGGAGTGGACGAACGTTGGCGTGAACGAGAGCGTCCAGCTGGTCCTCCAGCCGGGAAATCACACCGTTTACGTGCGCGTCTACGACCTCTACGGGAGGTGCTCGGAGGACTCGGTGAACTTCACCGTCTCCGCGGGAATAGAGGAATTTCCCCTCTAACTCACTCCTTCTTTATCGGCTTGGAGCAGATGGCCATAAGGTCTCCGTCGAAGTAGACCTCCCTGTCCGGGTTTTCCTCCTGGATCTTCTTGATGAGTCTGACGACCTCGGCGAGGCTAATGGTTGCGTTCTTCTCGAATTGGACGTGGATCTTGATATCCTCCTTCACTCCCTTCAGCTTAAGCGGGACGGGTTCTTAAATTGATTTCACGCGAAGCAGGATCCTGTCCCCGTCCCTGAGGCCGAGGGCCCGTCTCAGGTTCCTGTCAGAGATGATCTCCAGCTGGTCTGGGTGTGCGCTCCTGTCCGGGAGGATCGCCCAGGCGGGGATCTCGGGGTTCCCCACTATCTCCACTGGCGCCAGCCAGGCCCCGCCGTAGGTCCTGCCGTCCACCACGGCCTCCGGGATCCTGAGTCCCCGCAGGACCGCCGAGAGGGCTCTGTCCCTGCCCACGAGCACGTTGAGGGTGCCGGGGTAGGGCTCGAATCCCGTGATCTCGGATAGAAGCCTCCGGTAGTGGGGGATGGAGAGGAAGTGGCCACCCCTCCCGAGGCCGCTTACGACCACGCCCTCCAGGATCAACCCTCCACCTCCAGCCTGCTCATGGTCCTGAGGAACGCCACCCTGATGCCCCTCCTCCTTGCCTCGGCCCTCAGCCTAGCATCGTTGGTGACGAGGACCGCCCCCAGCCTGGAGGCGGCCTCCAGCACCCCCTCGTCCCCTCGGCCCGAGACCTCCACGGTCCGGTAGCGGGAGGCGAGCAGCAGGGCGGCCCTGGCCTCCGGCATCCCGCCGGAGAGCCTCCTCAGCTCCTCGAGCACCGAGCTGGGGACGTAGATCTCCACCCCACCCAGGACCCTCTGGAGCTCGTCCTCCAGCCATATCCCCCGGGAGAAGGGGGCGAGGAGGGCGTTCGTGTCCAGGACCACCTTGACCAATCCACCCACAATAGGGGAAGTATGATTAATCATTCGGGACATTAGGGCTTAAGATGACAGGGTACCTGAGCGTCCTCAGGGCGATCGCCCACGCCGTCAGGGACGCCGTCGAGGATGCCTGGGAGAGGAGGGAGGTCTGGGGCCAGAAGGTTGGAAAGGGCGCCGACGGAACCCCCACGTCCCTCATAGACAAGATAGCCGAGGACGCCGCCATGGAGGAGCTGGAGTCCCTGGACCCCCCTCTTTCCGTGCTGACCGAGGAGAGGGGATACGTGAACAGGGGCTACTCCAAGGTCCTCGTGATGGACCCCGTGGACGGGACCTACAACGCCGAGAAGGGGATACCGTTTTACTCCGTCTCCCTGGCCGTGGCTGAGAAGAGCCTTGAGGGCGTCACCCACGCCCTCATCCTGAACATTCCCGCCAACAGGGAATACCACGCCGTCGCCGGCCAGGGGGCCTACTGCTGCGGCCGGAGGATATCGGTCAGGCCCTTCAGGAGGGAGGATTCCCTCTTCGTCATAAACCTCGGGTGGTCCGCCCCGGGGAGGTGGGCCATGGCAACCCTCAGGCCCAAGAGGAGCAGGTCCCTGGGTGCGGCGTCCCTGGAGTTCGCCCTCCTGGCCCAGGGCTCTGCGGACCTGGTGGTATACTGCTTCGAGAGGGGAGGGGCCCTGAGGGTCGTGGACGTCGCGGCCGCTTACCTCCTGGTGAGGGAGGCTGGCGGGAGGATGGTGGACGACTCCCTCAACCCCCTGCGGATGCCCCTCTCCTTGAGGGTCAGGAAGAACGTGATCGCCTTCGCCGACGAGGCGGTCCTGGGGGAGGTAGGGATTTGAGGCTGGGCATATTCGCCAACTACCTTAAGGGGAAGGCCGAGGTCCTCGGGACCGTGAGCGCGATCCTCGGCCAGGTGGGGCGCAGGGCGGATGTGGTCCTCGAGGAGGGCCTAGCTAGGGAGATGGGGACGGAGGGCCTCCCCCTAGGGGAGATGGACGTCGACTTCCTCGTGGTCATAGGCGGGGACGGGACCATCCTCATGGCCGCACAGCGCTGCGCCGCCCCCATCCTGGGCATCAGGCACAGGAGCGTGGGCTTCCTGGCCGAGGCCGACTTCGAGGAGGCCCTCTGGGCGGTGGAGATGCTGCTTGCCGGGCGATTCGAGGTCGAGGAGAGGATGAGGATCTCCGTCCGCCTCGACGACAGGGATCTGGAGGACTGCCTGAACGAGGCAGTAGTGCACACGACGGACATAGCGAAGATGGGCCAGTTCGAGGTAAGGGTGGACGGGAGCCTCCTGGACAGCCTGCGGGGGGATGGCGTCATAGTCTCGACGCCCACCGGGAGCACGTCCTACGTCCTGAGCAACGGGGGTCCTGTGCTCCACCCCAGGGTGGAGGGGGTGGTCCTATCCTACATGGCCCCCTTTGCGTCCATCGCGAGGCACTACGTGATGCCTCCCACCTCCACGATAGAGATCGAGCCCGACTCCAGGGGCAGGCACTACATCCTGGTCCTGGACGGCCAAGCGAAGTACGGCGTCGGGCCCGGGAGCGTGATCAGGGTCACGAGGTCCCCCAGGCCAGCGCGTTTCGTCAGGCTCTCCAAGAAGGACCCGATTAAACACCTGAGGGATATCCTCTGGGAGCAGATGAGATGAGGGTCGCCAGGGGATTGATCAGGCTTGCCATGGAGATAGCGAGGAACGCCCACCCTAGGGAGTTCCTGGGATTCCTCAGGGAGAAGGACGGGGTGGTCAAGGAGATCCAGATAATCCCCGGCACGGTGACCACGGGCTCGTCGGCCTTCTTCAGGTCCATCATGAAGCCCATAGACTTCCACATCGTGGGGTCCATACACTCCCACCCCTCGGGGAGCGTCGAGCCCTCCCCGGAGGACCTTATCACCTTCTCCAGGACGGGGAAGCTACACATAATCGTGGCGTACCCCTACTGCGAGGACTGCTGGGCCGCCTACGACAGGGAGGGGCGTCCCGTACAGGTGGAGCTGGTGGACTAGATCATCTTCCACTCCCTGAGGAAGTCGAGGACCTCCTCGATCACCGCGTCTAGGAGCTTCCTGCCTCTCTCAGGGTCCGCCTTCCTGGCGTCCCCGATGAGGGGCTTCACGAAGACCTCCCTGTAGGTGCTGGGGGAGTACAGGGAGAGGGTCGGGTGAGGTGCCTCGTTGGCGTCGGCCCTATCCATGTCAGCCAGGTCTGGTCTGATGGCCAGGAGCACCGAGGTCTCATCCTCCCCGGCGTGCCCCGGATGGGGGAAGAGTTCCTTCCTCACGTCCTGGGCCACGTCCCTCCACCAGTCGAAGACGACGATCTGCATATCGTGCTCGATGGAGGCCCTCCTCGCCGCGAACTTCAGGACGTTCGTGTTTCCCCCGTGCCCGTTCACAATGACGACCTTTTTGAGGCCGTTCCTGGCGGCCTCCCGCAGGACCGAGAGCACATAGCGGTACAGGGCCTCCCAATCCACATCGAAGGTCCCCGGATAGTCCCTTAGGGCTATGCACGGGCCATATGGTATTGTGGGCAGCAGAATACCATTGGTCCTGGAGGCGAGCTCCCTGGCCAGGTGCTCAGCAATGATGGTGTCCGTCCCGAGGGGGAGGTGATCCCCGTGCCTCTCCACGGACCCCACGGGTAGGAAGGCCAGCCTGGGCCCCAGCTCCTCGAACTTGGGTCCCGTCAGCTCGTCTATCCTCATACATGCAGATGTTCGGAAACCGTTTTCAAGCTTCATCATCCTCCACGGGGGGTGCCGAGACTCTACGTGGAGGCCATGGGCTGCACCCTGAACCGGGCAGAGACCTGGATGCTAGCGGAGGCCATGCGTACCTCCGGATACGAGATTGTCCCGAGGCCGGAGGACGCCGATGTCATCCTCTTCGGGACCTGCGTGGTGATCCAGCGCACCGAGCAAGTGGCCATGAACGCCCTCATGCGGTTCCTGGCCCTCGGCAAGGAGGTGATAGTCTCGGGCTGCCTCCCGGCCGCCAGGCCGGAGCTCCTGGACGGCCTCCCGGTGAGGAGAATAACGCCCTCCCAGCTCCCCGAGGCCCATAGGATTCTCGGGCTTTCCAGGCCCGTGCTTGACTCCGTGCCCAGGCTGGACTCCCTGGCCGTGGGGATCCCCATCGCCGACGGCTGCCTGGGAGCCTGCAGCTACTGCATAACCAAGGTCGCCAGGCCCAGACTGAGGAGCTACAGGCCGGAGCTGATCGTGGAGAACGTGAAGAGGGCCCTGGCCATGGGCTACAGGGAGATCAGGTTGACCGCCCCCGACACGGCCGCCTACGGGACGGACATAGGGTCTTCGCTCCCCGAGCTCCTGGAGATGGTCGCCGGGCTGGAGGGGGACTTCATGGTCAGGGTGGGCATGATGAACCCAAACACCGCATCGCGGATCTGGGATGACCTAATGGAGGTCTACTCCCATCCCAGGGTCTTCAAGTTCCTCCACCTACCTGTGCAGAGCGGCGATGACAGGGTCCTCAGGGACATGCGCAGGGGCTACATCGTGCAGGAGTTCGAGGAGTTGGTCAGGGACTTCAGGTCGAGGCACGAAGGCCTCCTCTCCACGGACGTGATCGTCGGATACCCCACGGAGGACGAGGAGGCGTTCCGCAACACCGTGGAGCTGGTGGAGAGGGTGAGGCCGGACATCCTCAACATCACGAGGTTCTCGAGGAGGCCCGGCACGCCGGCATGGCGCCTGAAGCCGCTCCCCAGCCAGGAGCTCAAGAGGAGGTCGAGGCTCCTCACGGAACTGCACAGGCGGATATCCCTGGAGAACAACTCCCGCTTCGTGGGCAGGAGGATGAGGGTACTGGTCCTGGAGGAGGGGAAGGGCGGGACCGTGCTCGCGAGGGCCCCCTCCTACCGCCCCGTCGTCCTCGACGCCGCCCCCCTGGGGAGGTGGGTCGAGGCGGAGATCGTGGACTACTCATTCGTCTACCTGAGGGGGAGGAGGGTTGCGGATTAGGAGGATTTCCGGAGAATCCTGGATCAGGGGGAGGCTCCCGGTGGGCTGCAGGCTCTGCAGGCTGGGGGCCAAGATGGTCCTCTTCGTCTCGGGCCTTTGCCCCCTCCGGTGCTGGTACTGCCCCGTGTCCAGGGACAGGTTCCGCAGGGACGTTACCTTCGCCGACGAGCTGAGGGTGCACTCCGACGAGGACGTCCTTCTGGAGGCCAGGTCCATCGGGGCCCGGGGAACTGGCGTCACCGGGGGCGACCCCCTGTTCGTGGTGGAGAAGACGGTGCACTACATCGAGCTCCTGAAGGGGGAGTTCGGGCCTTCCCACCACATACACCTCTACACGGCGATCCCGGACCCGGGAGCGCTGAGGAGGGTGGCAGACGCCGGCCTGGACGAGCTCCGCCTGCATCCGGTGGAGTACGCCTGGACCAGGATGGGCGGAAAGTACGAGGAGTTCTTGAGGGAGGCCCTGGACCTGGGCCTGACGGTGGGCCTTGAGATCCCGGCCATCCCCGGGAGGGGGAGGGAGATGGCGAGGCTGATAGAGTTCGCGGATTCCCTGGGCCTTTCCTTCGTGAACATGAACGAGCTGGAGCTCTCGGACTCCAACGCGGAGGCCCTCCTGGCCAGGGGCCTGAGGACCAAGTCCGACGTGGATTACGGTATAGAGGGGAGCGAGGAAGCGGCTAGGGAGGCAGTGAAGCTCACCCGGGGCCTCTCGATAACGGTCCACTACTGCAGCGCCTACTACAAGGGTGCGGTCCAGATGAGGAACCGCCTGAGGCGGAGGGCGAGGAGGGTCGCGAGGTCCTTCGAGCTCCCGACGGAAGACGGCACCCTGCTCTTCGGCGTCCTGGTCACGCCCAGGGTCGGGGAGGCCCTCAGGGTGCTGGAGGAGGAGGGCGTGCCCAGGGAGCTCTACGAGGTAAGGGGGATGGAGATCGTCCTGGCCCCTTGGGTCCTGCTGGAGCTGTGGAGGAGGCTGCCCGGGGAGGGCTACCTGGTGGAGGCCTACCCCACGGAGGACCGGATGGTCGTGGAGCAGGTCCCCGTGGAGGCGCTAGAGGGAGAGGAGGTTTAGGGCGAACCTCTCGTTGTCGGCGAGCCCTATGGAGAAGTTGTCCCAGAAGGCGCAGGTCCCCAGGGCCACGAAGGTCCCGGAGAAGAAGTTGGACATGGCGCCGACGATGGAGTGCCTGTACCTGGCCATGGGCCTCGCGACGCCGTAGAGCCTCATGGAGGCCGTGCAGGGCAGGACCACCTTGGAGACGCCCTCGTTGAAGGCGTAGATGTCCGTGACCTCCAGCATGTAGGGCTCCTCGCCCTCCCCCTCCACGAGGTCGGGGTTGAGGGCGATCCCCGCCTTGCGCAGAAGCTTCGAGATCACCCCGTTTGCGCCGTCCTCGTCGTTGCAGTAGCCCAGTGCGAGGATCCTCTTCCCCGCTGAGGCGAGCCTGTAGATGAACTCGGCCTCCTGGTCGGAGAAGTGCTTCTCCGGGTAGTTGAGGACGATCACGTCCGCCTCCTTGAGCTCCTCGAGCCTGTAGGCGACGATGAGCCTCCCCCTCTCCTCGATGAGCCTCCTCAACTTCCCGTAGTAGTACGGGTCCTCCACCGTGAACTCCCCGTGGGAGACGTCCCAACCTACGACCGTCAAAATGGCACCCCCATGGCGGGCGCGGCGGGATTTGAACCCGCGACCTACGGCTTAGGAGGCCGTCGCTCTGTCCATGCTGAGCTACGCGCCCGCTCCGTTCCCTTAACCCCAGGCAATTTAAAACGGTTCCCCTTAGGGTATTGTGGAATACGTCAGGCACCCCCTCATAAGGGAGGGGGCGGTTCTCCGGAGGGAGTACCAGCTGAACATCGCGGGCACCGCCCTCAGGGGGAACACGCTGGTCGTGCTCCCCACCGGCCTGGGGAAGACGGTCATCGCGGCCCTGGTCATGGCGGAGGTGCTCAGGATTGGGGGCAGGGTCCTCATGCTCGCCCCCACAAGGCCCCTCGTCATGCAGCACGTCAAGACCCTGAGGTCGATCCTGAGGGCGGAGCCCATCTGCGAGCTAACGGGTAGGACCCCGAGGACCGAGAGGCCCAGGATCTGGAGGGGGTGCCCCGTGGTGGTGGCCACGCCCCAGACGGTGCTCTCCATGATGAAGGAGGGCCACAGGCCCTCCGAGTTCTCCCTCCTTGTGGTGGACGAGGCCCACAGGGCGGTCGGGGACTACGCCTACGTCCCCATAGCCAGGGAGTTCCTGGAGGACGGCAGGGGGAGGATCCTCGCCCTCACGGCGTCCCCTCCCTCCACCAGGGAGGGGCTGCGGGAGGTCCTCAGGAACCTGGGGATAAGGTTCATAGAGGCGAGGACCCCCCAGGACCCGGACGTGAGGCCCTACGTCGCCGGGATGGAGATTAAGGTGGTCAAGGTCGCCATGCCGGAGAAGTGGAGGGCTCTCAGGAAGACCCTGAAGGAGATCCTGAAGGATTTCCTGAGCAAGCTGGAGGAGTTGGGGCTCGTCGACAAGGGGGCCACGAGGGGGGACCTGGCGAGGCTGATAGAGGACCTGAAGGGGAGGCTGGACTCGGAACTCTCGCGGAGGGGCAGCCTCTTCGGGGCCATCCAGCTGGCCACCGCGGCGCTGAAGGTCGACTACGCCTTAGAGTTCCTTGAGACGCAGGGGGCGGAGGCATGCTACGACTACCTGAGGAGGATATCCAAGGAGAGGAGGAGCAGGGCTGACTCCATCGTCGTGAACCACCCCCTGTTCCAGGTGGCCCTCATCCAGGCGAGGGAGGCCGTAAGGGAGCCGAACCCGAAGCTAGAAAAGCTGAGGTCCCTGGT
>QMSR01000005.1 GCA_003649695.1 Thermoplasmata archaeon | reverse complement strand
TCCTGAACCTGTATTCTCTTGGAGAGGGTGAGGGCTCGCCGAGCACCTCGATCAGCCTCCCCGCGTCGAGGAAGCCGTCTTCGTGGTTCACCGGCTCCGTCGGGGAGAGAAGGAGCTCCCTCAGGGCGTTGGTCACCGCTTCGTGCTCAGGGATCCTGGCCTTTACCCCCGGGAATGGGACGTACTCGATCACCCTGCACCAGTCCCTCCGGTAGTCCTGGGCCACGTAGTCCCACTCGTGGTAGTAGTGCACGCTCGGGGGTAGGGGCGTTCTCCCCTCCAGGAGGTTCTTGACGACCTCGGCCGGGCTTACGGTATACAGCGTGTAGCTGCCTAGGATTTTCGTAATTCCCCTCCACCCCCTTCCCCTTACCGTGGCCGCGCTGCTGGCTGTGCGATAGATCTCGGACCCCGTAGGACCCCCGATCTCGCCCTTTCTGGGTAGGAGCTCGGCAGCCTTGTCGGGGCTTGACTCCAGATACCTAAGGAGCTTCCCGGCCAACTCCAATTCCCTCCTCGTGTAGGTGCCCTTGACTCTCCCGAACCATAAGAGTTGCTTGGCCATGCGGATAAGCTTCTCCCTCCTGCTGGGGGCCAGGTCCACGGGTTCAGCGCAGTCCCAAAGGGCGTCGAGGATCCTGGAGAGACACCTTTCTGCACCGGGATAGCAGTTGATCGCCCCTCTTCTTCCGCGGATGGCCCTGAAGAGGCCGGAGAGTTCCCTAGGGACCGGGGCATCGGTCATCGCGTGCAGCTGGTATGCGCTCACCCAGGCCAGGAGGTCGGGATCGTCGTATTTCCCAGCTGGCAGGATTAGCGTGTTACCCAGGAACTCTCCCGGTTCCAGGGGGTCCTGGGCGAGTTCCGGGGTGAGGATCACCCCCACCTTGCCCATGGAGAGGGCCCTGATGGTCAGGTCTAGGGCGCCCACTTTGGTGTTTTATTATGCTCGTCCTTTAACGTTTGTGCTCGAGGAAGGGGAGCCGGGTTACGTTCCCGTGGATCGGGAGTTCGAGATAGCCCTCGCCGTCGACGCCCTGAATTCCGGAGGGTACCACGTGGGCCTTATGCTCGTCGGGCCTACGGGCACGGGCAAGACGCTGTTCGTCAGGGAGCTAGCGTACCTCCTTGGCCGTCCCGTGGTCAGGGTCCTGGGGAGCAGGGAGCTCTCCCTCAGGGACCTGATCGGGGGCTGGGAGCTCAGGCAGGGGAAGAGCGTCTGGACGACAGGCGCCCTCCCTAGGGCGATGGAGGAGGGCGCCATCTTCTACTTCGACGAGCTTGCGGAGGCGAGGCCGGACGTCCAGGCAGTGATCCACTCCGTGGCCGATTCGGGGATCCTCCACGTCCCCCGCACCGGGGCAGTCTACGCCCCGAGGGAGGGGTTCCTGCTCGTCGCCAGCTACAACCCGGTTGGGAAGTACTACATGGAGCCGAGGATAAGGTCCAGCACCCTCCAGAGGTTCGTTGGGATCCCCTTCAGGAGGAGGTACCTGGAGGGGGTGCTGAGGAGGAGGCTGGGCGGTGGTATCAGGGTGTCTCTACCGCGCAGGATCGCCGATAGGGGCGATCCGACGGAGCACCTATCCTCCTACCTGGCCGTTGCGGGGGAGATGGAGAAGGCCGGCATTCCGAAGGGCCACGAGCCCCCGAGCATGAGGGCCATAGAGACGGCAGCGAGGATGTACTCTGAGTTGTCCTCCCTGGGCCTAAAAAGGGAGGAGGCCTACGAGCTGGCCTTCCTGTCCGCGTGCCTCTGGCCCATGTCCATAGACGAGGAGGAGGAAAAGGCCGTTAAGGCCCTCCTCAGACTACATCTCTCAGAAGTTCAGGGTTAGGGTCTTGGAACACCTGTGCCCCTCCGAGTCGTAGGCGATTATCTTGATATTGTGCCCACCTCTCCCAATTTTACCGATTATCTCCACCTGGTTGTCCTTGACCCACCTCTTCTGGACATCCTGAATGTCTCCCGAGACCGAGACTGATGTAATCTTTCCATTATCCACTATGACAATCTTGACTTTTGCATAAGAGGTGTTCAGCTCGATACTCCCAGCATACCTTACCCAGGCCGTCCCGTTCCAATAGTAGACGCCGTCCACCTTAGGGGGAACGACGTCCATGATGGGCGGATTCGCTGAGACCGCCCACATACCGAGGAAGATCATGATGACTAGGTATGCCGCGGACACCTTGGTCATGGTCTTGCTCCTGGCCAGGTCCGTCTTTGTGAAGAGGTAGGCCAGGGCGAGGATCAGGAAGATGACGGAGAGGTAGCCCATTCCGGAGACCTGCAGGAGCCCCGCGGCCACGCCGGAGATCGCACCGGCCGCGGCCGACAGCATTATGAGTTTTGAGTTCTTGATCTCGGTTCTGAGATACTTCTCCCTGTCGAACTCCGGAATTTCAACTTTGGTCATGGTCCAGCAGCCCGGTTGCTATATCGAGTGCCCTCTTAAACGGTTCCCCGGAGGCGGCTATGGCGGAGGCCACCAGAACGCCGTCCATCCCCAGCTCCCTGGCCCTCCTCGAGTCCTCGCCCGTTGAGATTCCGGCCCCGGCGAGGAGGAATCCGGTGTAGGTCCCGGAGAGGGCCTTGGAAAACTGGAGCAGGACCTCGGGTCTCGCCCTTGAGACGGAGATTGGGCCGCCTATAAGGTCGGGGGGCTCCACCGCTATCGCGTCGGGGGAGAGGGAGGCCACGGCCATGGCCTCCGCTGGGGAGGGTACGCAGACGAGGGTCCACAGGCCCAGCTCCCTCCCCTCCTCCACCAGCTTGGAGATCTCGGCCAGGGATTGGGGGTTCTCGGAGTGGTTTATGATCAGACCCTCGACCCCGATGGAGGGAAGGATCCCAATTGGGACCTTTGCAGTTCTTGCTCCCCCCTTACCGGGAACGGCCCCCTGTGCGAGGACCGGGATGCTCGTCCTGGAGGCGAGGGCAGAGAGGTCGACGTGATTTGGAGCGATGGCTACCGCGACGCCGGTCTCCCTCTGTACCCTCTCCAGGGCCTCCAGGATCCTCAGTGCCCCATCCCCCACGGCACCGGGATACGCCTTCAGGTTAACGACGAGCAGCGGGGCCTCCATGCTTTTTGATTGAACCATCGTTTAAAAGGGGGGATGGGTCGACTCTTCGGGACCAACGGCATTCGTTGGAGATACGGGTCTGAGTCTCCCGACCTAGCAAGGCTGGCCTCGGCCCTGGCCTCGATCTATGACGAGCTGATCGTGGTCAGGGACGCCAGGGCCGGCACCGGCGTGCTATGGAGGTCCTTCACTTCACTACTGTCCTCGGCGGGGGTTGAGGTCTACGATGGTGGGCTCGCCACGACCCCGGCTCTCCAGTTCGCTTGCCGGGACATGGGCATACCGGGGATCTCCATCACCGCGAGCCACAATCCCCCCGAGTACGTGGGACTGAAGCTCATCTCCAGGGAGGGCCCCGAGGCTCCCAGGTCCGAGGAGGAGAGGGTCGAGGAGGCCTACGAGGAGGCGAGGCCCCCGACGGGCCCTAGGCGCAGGATCCTGAAAATCCCGGTGGCCGACACGTACCTCTGGGGTACGACGGAAGACCTGGGGCTGGACCTCAAAATCATCGTGGACGCCTCCAACGGCGCCGCCTCTCAGATCATGGGTAGGGGATTGTCCCTCTCCGGCCTGAGGGTCATGGGGGTGTTCTGCTCCCCAGGCCCGAGGCCGTGCAGGGGGCTCGATCCCGCGAATGACGAGCTATCCGACATCCGTAGGCTTGTCGTCATACATTCGGCATACGCTGGGGCCGCCACCGACGGGGACGGGGATAGGCTCATCCTGGTAGACGACCGTGGCTCCGTGGTGAGGGGGGACAGAATCCTCGCCCTCCTCGCCCTGAGGATCCTCGGGAAGGGGGACAAAATCGTTGTGTCCTCCGTATCGTCCAGCATCGTGGACTGGGTTGCGGAGAGGACGGAGGCCCGCGTCATCAGGACGAGGGTTGGGGCCCCCGCAGTCATAGAGGAGCTAAGGAGGTCAGGGGCGAGGCTGGGGGGTGAGGACAACGGGGGCATCGTGTTTGGCGAGAGACCTTGGAGGGATTCGCTCTACGCCCTCCTGAGGCTCATAAAGGTGCTGGACGGTGAAAGACTGACGGACGCCCTCTCGGAACTCCCATCGATCTTCAGCGCCGAGACCAAAATAAGGGTCAGGGACAGGATAAGGGCAATGGAGAAGATCTCCGACACCCTCAAGGGCGAGTGGGTAGTGGACGCCTACGCGGTTGAAATCCGGGGAAATAGATGCCTTGTGAGGCCTTCGGGTACTGAAAACGTTTTAAGACTGTACGCCGAAGGGAAAACACCCGAAGAGGCCCGTCTGACACTGGACATCTTCACCAAAATGATCACAAAGATTATTGAAAATAAAGCATATTTAAAACAAAAATAAAAATGTGAATGAACTATGTCATACATCGATTGCGTTTTTGCTCAACATTTAAATAGTGATTTGTCAGATCCCCATTTTGGGGAGGATGGCCGATCAAAGGATAACGGTTAGGTTAGATGAAAACGACGTTGAGGAGTTAGAGAGGTTTCTGAGGGATCACCCTGAGTTCAGGAACAAATCGGAGCTCATGCGGAGGGCGTTGATGACGTTCATCAAGACGTACGAGTTCAGGAATCTGGAGAATGCGATCGTCGTCCCCACATGGTTCATGGATCTCCTGAGGGACTGGGTGAATGCCGGTCTCGCCGCGGACGTCCAGGAGGCCGCGAACGTGATCTTGACCAACGTGTTCACCGGGAACGAGGTGGTCTCGATGATTGAGCGTTTCCTCTCCAACAAGTCCAGGCTGTTCTCCCTGCTTGAGGCCGAAAAGAGGGTGATGAGGAAGTGATGGATGTTAGGGTGATTGGGGTTGGGACCCTGGGAAGGAGGATGGTGGTCAGCCTCGCGAAGGAGAGGAAGCTGAAGGCTCAGTTCGTCGTCGTCGATGACGGGGACTGCGACTGCTGCATGACCCTGACGCTGGACGAGCTCAAGGAGGCGGTTCCCGAGATCCTGTCGGCGGACAGGGTCTTCATCCTCGGGGCACTGGGCGGCAGGACCGGCACCAGGGCCGTGGAGATCCTCATCGAGCACCCGGCGGCCGCCAGTCCCAGGGTGGAGTTTTACCTAGTCCTCCCCTTCGCCGCCGAGTCCCTCAGGAGGAGAAGGGCGGAAAGGCTCGTGGCGAGGATGAAGGAGCTGGGCGCCTCGGTGCACCTCTTCGACAACGAGCACCTACTGAGGCTGAACGGCCACACGACCCTCAGGAGGGCAATAACGATATTCCCCATGAGGATCCAGGAGGCGATGTACAACTTTTTTCGACTTTCGAAGGAAACCCTAGAATACGAGGGCTTCCGCCTGAAGGACCTCGACAGGGAGATCAGGCTCCTGGAGGCCGTCCCCGCTAGGTGAGACGGATCGAAAAAGGGTGGTGGACCGGCGGGGATTCGAACCCCGGACCTCCGCCTTGCAAGGGCGGCGATCTACCGGGCTGATCTACCGGCCCCCGGAAAAAGACAATTTTGAATTAAAAAATCATAGGACTCCGTGGCCTCCACCTTGAGGATCGTGTTCCTGGGGACCGGGGCGAGCAGGCCCTCGCCCAGGAGGAACGTCTCCTCCGTGGCGGTTCAGCTCGACTCGAGCATAGTTCTCCTGGACGTCGGAGAGGCCACCCAGCACAGGTTCATGTTCGCGAACGCCTCCCCGATGAAGGTCGACTACATCTTCATCAGCCACCTTCACGGCGACCACTTCCTCGGTCTCCCTCCGCTCCTCCAGAGCCTAGGCTTCATGGGCAGGCGCAGGCCCCTGAGGATCCTCGTGCCCGAGGGGGAGCTTCACGAGGTATGGAAGGCCGTGAACCTGGGGTATTCCTCCTTCAGGTACCCCATCGAGATCCTGGAGGTGTCCCCGGGCGAGGAGCTCCAATTCGGCGACGTGGTCTTCCGCTTCGCCAGGGCCCTGCACGGCGTGCCTGCCCTCGCCGTTAGGATAGAGGAGGGGAGGGGGAGGTCCGTTGTCTACAGCGGCGACACGGCACCCTCCCCCGAGGTGGCGGAGCTGGCCAGGGGGGCGAGCGTCCTGATACACGATGCCCTCTGTGCGTCGGACAGGGAGCGCCGCGCAAACCTCTATGGCCACTCCTCCTCCCGCCAGGCGGCGGCGGTGGCCAGGGCGGCGGGAGTGCAGCTGCTGATCCTCACGCACGTCAGCCAGGCCTACGAGGGTAGGGAGGACGTGATCCTGGGGGAGGCCAGGGAGGTCTTTCCCAACACCGTCCTGGCCGAGGACCTGATGGAGGTCGTGGTCAGGGTGAGGCCGCCTCACAGGGTTCTGGGATCACGTTTTATCGAAAAGGGTAGTTCCTGACTCGTGGAGACCGACTGGGCGGAGAAGTACAGGCCCAGGAGCCTCAGGGATGTGGTCGGAAACGAGGAGGCCAAGAGGGAGCTCTTGGAGTGGGCCCGGTCCTGGGAGAAGGGGAGTCCGGAGAGCAAGTGCGTGATCCTGGAGGGTAGGCCGGGGATAGGGAAGACGTCGGCGGCCCTGGCCCTGGCCCGGGACCTGGGTTGGTCCGTGATCGAGCTCAACGCCTCGGACGTCCGTACGGAGCAGAGGCTGAAGGCCATCGCCCTAAGGGGGGCCGAGCACGAGGGATTCACCGACGAGGGTACCTTCGTCTCCTCCCTCAGGGGCAAGAGGAAACTGATAATCCTGGACGAGGCCGACAACCTGTACGAGACGGCGGACAGGGGAGGCAGGAGGGGCATCATCGCAGTCCTCGAGAAGTCCAAGCAGCCCATAGTTCTCATCGTCAACGACCTCTACGCCCTCACCAAGGGGGTCCTGGGGGGGATCCTGAAGAAGAGGTGCAAGATCATACACTTCAGGCCTATTAACTACAAGGTCATAGCGTACAGGATCCTGAAGAGGGTTTGCGAGTCCGAGGGGCTCCGCTGCGACCCCAAGGCCCTGGAGCTCATAGCGAGGAAGAACGGTGGGGATGTGAGGGCGTGCCTGAACGATCTCCAGGCCCTGAGCATGCTTAACAGGGAGATCACGCCCGATCTAGTGGACGTCCTGGGATACAGGGACATAAGGGAGAACATATACGCCGCCGTAGTCAAGATCCTCAAGGGCAAGAGCCTGAGGGGCTCCCTCAGGGTGATAGGGGACACCCAGGAGGACCCCGAGATGATCATGTATTGGCTTGCCGAGAACGTCCCCGTGGAGTACAGGGACCCGGAGGACATGGTCAGGGGAATGGAGTTCGTCTCAAAGGCCTCCCTCTACCTGGGCATGGCCAAGAGGAGGCAGGTGTGGAGCCTTTGGAAGTACGCCATGGACATGATGGCGGCCGTTTCCATAGCTAAGAGGAGGGAGTACCACGGTAGGGTGAAGTACAAATTCCCGGAGTTCCTGAAGCAGATGAGCAGGCTGAAGGCCCTGAGGGACGCGAGGAAGTCCCTGAAACTCAAGCTGGCGAGGCTCCTCCACCTCTCGTCCGTCCAGGTCGAGGAGATCCTCGTCATGGTGGCTTCCCTCTACGTGAGGGATTCGGGCTTCCGCAGGACCCTGGACAAGTTCCTCCACCTCAGCGAGCATGAAAAATCGATCCTGGAGGCATTAGGTGGGGCATGAGGGTACCGCGCTGCGACAAGTGCGGTAGGCCCGCCGTGGCCCTCCTCACGTACTCGGGCAGGCACCTGTGCTGGGAGCACTTCAGGGAGCTCTTCCACAAGAGGGTTCGCAGGTGGTTGAGGAGACAGTGGTTCCTGAGGAGGGGCATGAGGGTCCTCGTGGCCCTGAGCGGGGGGAAGGACTCGGGTTCGGCACTCCACGTCCTCAACGAGGAGTTCGGAGATCGGGTCGAGCTCCTGGCAATTTCGGTGGACGAGGGGATTCGTGGCTTCCGCGAAAGGACGTTGGAGAGGGCGAAGGAGGCAGCGGCAAGGGAGGGGGTGGAGCACGTAATAGTCTCCTTCAGGGAGTTCTACGGCGTCACAACGGACGATGCGGCCAGGGTCCTGGACAGGCCCCCTTGCTCCTTCTGCGGCGTCCTGAGGAGGAAGCTGCTGAACGTGAAGGCCAAGGAGCTGGGGGCGGACTACATAGCCCTTGGGACGAACCTGGACGACTTCTCCCAGACCGTCCTCATGAACGTGGTGAAGAACGACATCATGAAGCTGGCGAGGATAGGACCGCACAAGCTGAGGATCCCCGGCCTGGTTCCGAGGGTTTTTCCCCTAATCTCCATACCGGAGTCTGAGGTCCTGACCTACGCCCTACAGGAGGGTATCCCGTTCTCGGAGGAGGTCTGCCCCTACAAGTTCCTGGCCGTCAGGGGCAGGTTCAGGAAGGTCCTTGGGTACCTGGAGTCCTCGATTCCGGGGACGAGGCACTCGCTCCTCAACTTCTACATGGAGCTCAGGCCCTTCCTGGGAGAGAGGGCCAGGGGGGTCAGGGTCGGTGAGTGTGAGAGATGCGGGGAGCCCACGAGTGGGAGGCTCTGCAAGGCCTGCCAGCTCGAGCTGGAGGTCAAGAGGCTACTTGGCCTTCCGGCCGAACAGGACTAGGTGCGAGAGCAGGGCCTCTAGCTGGATCCTCTCGTCTCCGCCCTGCACGATGCGGAACTCGAACTCCCCCAGCTTGTCGAGGATCCTGACCCTCAGCTCGTCGTCCAGCTGGCCCAGGCCCAGGATGGTCCTGTGGAGCTGCCTTATTATGTCCTCCCCAGACATGCCGTACTCGGCGAACATTCTCAGGAGGATCTCCCTGGCCCCGTGGTAGTTGCCCTGCAGGGCCTTGACGATCATCTCCTCTACCTCCTCCCTCCTCGCCGTGGCGGTGGCCCTGTAGACCACGTCCTCGTCTATCTTGTCCGATATGGCGGCAGCGATCTGCAGGGCGTTGATGGCCCTCCTCATGTCCCCCTCCGAGTAATACACTATGGCCTCCAGGGCCTCCTCGGTGACCTCCTTCCCCTCGGCCTCCGCGATCTCCCTCAACCTCCTCTTCATGATCTCCGGGTCCAGGGGTCTGAAGCGGAAGACCGCCGTCCTGGACTGGATGGGCTCGATGATCTTGCTGGAGAAGTTGCAGGAGAGTATGAACCTGCTGATCCTGGAGAACATCTCCATGATCCTCCTGAGCGCTGCCTGGGCCTCCTGGGTCAGCTGGTCCGCCTCGTCGAGGAAAATGATCTTGAAAGGGGCTCCCCCGGCCGGGGCGGTCCTGGCGTAGTCCTTGATTTTCCCCCTCACCACGTCGATGCCCCTCTCGTCGGAGGCGTTGAGTTCGTAGAAGTTGAGCCTCCATGCGTCGCCGAAGAGGTCCCTGGCGAGGGCGATGGCGGCTGAGGTCTTCCCGGTTCCCGGTGGACCGGCGAAGAGGAGGTGGGGCATGTTCCTAGCCCTCACGTACGCCTTGAGCCTCTTAACGACCTCGTCCTGCCCCAGGACCTCGTCCAGGGTCCTGGGCCTGTACTTCTCGACCCATATGTCGAATTCCTCCTCCGGCATTCTCCCATCAAAAACACGTGGGAAGAATAATATGATTATTCTATTTCCTCGAAGACGCCCTCGTAGACCTCTTCCTCCACGGGGCTCGTCCTCCGCCTCCTCTCCCTGATGAGGTCGAGGTCGAGGATCCAGAAGTGGGACCTCCACTGGGCCCCGTTCACGGGTAGGTAGGACTCCTCGGCGTAGGCCTTCAGCACTCCCTCCTCCTCAAGCCTGTAGAAGAGCTTCCGATCCTCCTTCTCGAGGAAGTTGTCGAGGACGAAGTTCTCGAAGCCGAAGTAGTCGAGGATCATCTTGGCGACCTCCTCCAGGGAACCCCTGAAATCGGGGATTTCGGAGAGAATCGTCACGAGCTCCTGGAGGGAGAGGGGGCGGTACTTCACTCGGGAGGAGATTCGTAGGAGGATTAAATTATTAGCCCTGGACCCTGAGCCTGTCCCAGACCTTCTTGGTTGGCTTCAGTCTCCTGTTCCTACCACTACCCTCAACCCTGACGTACCCCTTCTCGACGAGCTCCTTCAGGTACCTGTAAACCCCCTGGCCCAGTATGTCCGCGACGTCCTTCGGCCTGGGTTCGCCCAGCTCGAGGACAGCGGCCAGGGCCCTGAGGGCCCCCTCCGAGAGCTCCCTCCTCCCGAGCCTCTCCGCGACCCAGGAGTACTCGGGCCTGAGCTCCAGCACGTACCTCCCGTTGTAGGAGGCGAGGAAGAAGGCCCTCCCCTCGCAGGCCCTCTCCAGCTCCTGGAGCGCTTCCTGCACCTCCACCACATCCATGCCCAGGATCGCCGAGATCTCCTCCGGGAGCATGGGCTTGTCGGTGGAGAAGAGGACGGCCTCGACCTTTCTGGCCCTCTCGGAGAGGTTCATCTCACGATCCCCCTGCTCCCCTTGTATCTGCCGGAATACGGTTTTTCCGCGGGCTCACTGAGGAGGAAGAACACTATCTGGGCGAACCTGTCCCCCCTACCAATGCGCACGGGCTCCGAGGAGGCGTTGAACCCCCCTAGTGTCAGGTTCCCCTCGTAACCCGCGTCCACGACACCGAAGCTGCCGAAGATCCCCTTCCTCATCCAGCTGGTCCTCAGCCATATGAGGCCTATGATGTGATCGGAGAGCCGAAGGTACTCCCTCGTCCCGACCAGGAACCAGCCCTTTGGGGGTACTTCTACCTCCTCCAGCTCCCCAATCCCCTCGACGAAGACCCTTTCGATTGTGAGGTCATACCCGTTCGGGGTCAGGTTTTCCCTGCAGAACGGCTCTATGCCCAGGCCGCCTCTCTCTAGGAGCTGAAGGATCTGCCAGTCGGGGATGGGGACCATGAACCCTGATCTTGGATTTCCTATTTCACTTTCCTGAAGAACGATATCAGCTTTAGCTCCCCCTTTATGAAGTCCCTGAGCTCCGGTCCGTACCTGTCCTCCGCTGCTCTCAGGTACCGCCCGAAGCACCGCTCGTTCACGAGCTTCACCCTGGCGAGTAGGGACGCGGCGTCCGCGACGGCCGGTCCCTCGTGCGCCTCTTCGAAGTCAACCATGTACGTCCTCGGGCCCAGGATGAAGTTCCTGGGGTTTGCGTCTCCCCATCTGAGGCCCACGACGTCGTTGAAGAGGTCGATGAGGTCCAGGAATGGCCCAGGATCGGGGCAGCCCCCTTCGGCCAGGGCGTCCATCAGGGTTTCGGAGCCGACCTTCTCCATGGAGACCCACATCCTTCCCCTCCCCAGGACCCGAGGCACCGGTAGCCTGCCGCACATTCCCAGGATCCCTGACTCGACCTCAAGGGCCTGGGGATCCTCATAGAGCTTCAACACCGAATCCCCCAGATCGAGGACCAGGTTCTTCCTCGAGGGTAGGATGCGGATCATTAATCTCAAATTACCCCTGAATGATATAGCCGTAATGAGGCTGGACCCAGAGTCGCCGGACATCATCGACGACCTCGTGGACGCCATCGAGGACCTCCAGGCTAGGATGGAGGACCTACAGTGGAGGATCGAGGACCTTGAGGAGAGCATCAAAGACCTCCGGAGGATGATGAATAAGATATGGGAGTTGATGGGGGGTGGTGGAGTTGGGACCGGCGAGGGTAGTAGCGGAAAAGATAAGGAGAATGGAAATTAGGGGGGCCGGCAGGATAGGCAGGGCGGTCGCAGGCGCGCTCAGGGACGAGGCCCTGTCCTACGCCGGCCCCGCTTCGGGGTTCGAGGAGCACATGTATAGGGCGGCCGCGGTCCTCCTGGACACGAGGCCGACCGCGGTCTCCCTAAGGAACGCCCTCAGATACGTTCTCATGAGGATGCAGGGGGATGACCTGGAGTCCCTTAGGGACTCGGTGGTGAGGGCCGCGGAGGAGTTCATCAGGGTGTCGAGGGAGGCCGTGGAGAGGATTGGGAGGATAGGATCGGGCAGGATTCCCAAGGGGTCTGTGGTCATGACCCACTGCAATTCCCAGGCCGCCATATCGGTGATCCTCCACGCCTGGGAGCAGGGGCGGGTGGAGATGGTGATCAACACGGAGACCAGGCCCGCCTTCCAGGGGCACATAACCGCTAGGACTCTCGCCTCGAAGGGCGTCCCGGTGACCATGATCATAGACTCCGCGGTCAGGTACTTCATGAAGGAGGTGGACGTAGTCGTCGTGGGCGCGGACACCGTTGCCTCCAACGGGGCGGTGATCAACAAGATAGGGACGAGCCAGATTGCGCTGGCGGCGAACGAGGCCAGGGTACCGTTCCTTGTGGCCGCCGAGACCTACAAGTTCTCACCCGAGACCATGATCGGGAAGCTGGTTGAGATAGAGGAGAGGGACCCCAGGGAGGTGGCTAATCCGGAGGACTTCCCAGGAGTCAGGATCAGGAACCCTGTCTTCGACGCCACACCGCCCGAGTACATAGACGCCATAGTGACGGAAATGGGCGTCATATCGCCGCACATGGCCTACGACATCATCAAGGAACTCTTCGGCTCCATGCACCAGGACCCCTTAGCCAAGATCCAGAGGTTCGCGAATCATTGATTTTCGATATATCTTCGACATGCTGCGAAATTAAGTTTTTAAGCCCGTTTTCCTTTTACAAAATAATGACAGGCGATCTAAATCAGGCAAAGATAATGGGTGGTATTGGATCCTTACTGTTGGTTCTAAGCGTCGTTCCTAAGGCCGGCTACATCCTCGGCATCGTTGGAATGGTCCTCCTCCTCATCGGAATCAAGAACATTGCTGACTTCTTTGGCAGGGAAAGCGTGTTTAAGAATGCCCTCTACGCCATAATCTTCGGCATCATAGGATATGTGGCTGCCGCAGTATTTGCGATAACAGGCATTTTGAGCATCGGTGCGGGCTTCAGCATAGGAAAGATCTTAGGCCTTCTCTTGTTGGCTCTCGTGGTTCTTCTCGTCTTCTACGTCCTCTCTGCGATCTTCATGAAAAAGAGCTACGACGAGATCGCCCAGCTGACGGGCATTAGCCTCTTCGGCACGGCCGGACTCCTATACCTGATAGGGTCCATACTGATCATCGTCCTCGTGGGAGCAATAATCATCCTAGTAGCGTGGATCTTGTCTACGGTCGCCTTCTTCTCCATAGACCCCTCCAAATATACTGCACCCGGGACACCGCCAGCCCCGGCCCCCGGCACGGGACCTCCGCCAGCCCCCGAAATTACGGAAACCCCCCAGCCTGAACCCATAGAACCCTCCTAAATTAAACACTTTTATATTTATTTATCAATAAAAGATTTCCTTTTATATTTACTAGCTCCTATTTTCGGGTCATGGAGTTTAGGGTGAAGAAGGTGGACCTGGAGATAGGGGAGAACTCGATCATCATGAACAGGGAGGATGCCGTTGAGAGGGGCCTGAATGCGGGCGACAGGGTCCGCCTCTTCCTCGGGCCAAGGGCGAGGACCGTTATCGTGCATCTATCGAGCACGTTCGTCTCCAGGGGGGAGATAGGGATTTTCGCATCTTCGATGGAGGAGATGGGCCTCAAGCCAGGGGACACCGTGCGCATCGCGCACGCCGAGAGGCCCGCCTCCATAGACGTGATCAAGAAGAAGATGAGGGGAGAGAAGCTTGGCAGGGAGGAGATATTCGAGCTCGTCAGGGACATCGTCGACGACAACCTCACGGACGTCGAGCTGACGGCCTACGTGGTCTCGGTGCAGACCATGGGCATGGACATGGACGAGATCGCGTGGCTCACGGAGGCGATGGTGAAGACCGGGGACACCCTGGACTTCGAGGGGGAGATCTTCGACGTCCACTCCATCGGGGGCGTTCCCGGGAACAAGTATGCGCTCATTGCGGTTCCCACCGCCGCCGCCGCGGGGCTGAGGATCCCCAAGACCTCCAGCAGGGCCATCTCCAGCGCCGCGGGGACGGCCGACGTGATGGAGGTCCTGGCCAGGGTCGACCTCTCGCTGGAGAAGATCAAGGAGATCGTGGAGACGGTTGGGGCGACCCTTGCGTGGGGAGGGGCAGTAAACCTCGCCCCCGCCGACGACAAGATCATCAGGGTCGAGTACCCATTGGGCATCGATCCGAGGCCGCAGCTCCTGGCCTCCGTGATGGCGAAGAAGAAGGCCATGGGCGCGAACGTGGTGGTCATAGACATCCCCATGGGGGAGGAGGCTAAGGTTGAGAACTACGCCGAGGCCCGGAAGCTGGCGAGGGACTTCATCGAGCTCGGTGAGAGGCTGGGCATGATGGTGGACGTTGCTATAACCTACGGCGGGCAGCCAGTGGGCAGGGCGATAGGGCCGGCCCTGGAGGCGAAGGAGGCCCTGATGGCGCTGGAGGGGAAGCCGGTCTCGTCCTCGCTGATAGAGAAGAGCACCGCGATAGCGGGCATCCTGCTGGAGCTCGGGGGCAAGGCGAGGAGGGGCGAGGGAAAGGCCGTCGCCAAGGAGATCCTGAGGTCCGGGAGGTCGAGGGAGAAGTTCCTCGAGATCATCGAGGCCCAGGGGAGCAGGGGGATAGAGAGCAGCGAGGAGGTCCCCGTGGGCAAGTACCACGAGGACGTGACCTCCATGGAGGACGGCTACGTCGGCAGGCTCAGCAACAAGGCCCTGGTCAGGATAGCCAGGATAGCGGGGAGCCCGAGGGACAAGGGGGCCGGCATCTGGCTGAACAAGAAGAAGGGGGACAGGGTCGAGAAGGGCGATGTACTGTTCACGATCTACAGCAGCAGCAAGGAGAGGCTGGAGATGGCCCTGAGGGCCGCTAGGAGGTTAATGCCGCACAAGATAGAGGGGATGATCCTTGAGAGGATCCCGTCCTACCACGAGGAGGGCTGAGGAGGCCCCTCCCAGCGGGACCGTGGCCTGGGCGGCCTCGAGGCTGGCGGAGGGGGAGCCCGTATGCCTGGCAACCGTCGTGGAGAAGAAGGGGTCGGCCGCCGTAAGGGAGGGCTGGATGATCGCAGTCTCCAGGAGCGGCGCCGTCGGGAACCTGGGGGGCGGCTACATAGAGGAGAGGGTGATAGCGGAGTGCCTGGAGGCCCTGAAATCGGGGAAGCCGAGGATCCTCAGATTCTGGCTGAAGCCGGGGGAGCCCCCGCCGGGGTACATTCCCACGGGAATGGTCTGCGGTGGTGAGGTGGCCGTGCACCTGAACCCCGTATTCCCGCCCTGGAGGATACACGTCCTGGGGGCCGGTCACGTGGGCTACGCCATCGCCAGGCTTGCCCACTTCCTGGGAATGGACGTGTACGTCTACGAGACGGACCCCAGGGCCGTGGAGAGGAGGGATCTGTCCTTCGCGAAGGGGGTATTCGTGGGCTCCCTGCCCGAGCTTCTTAGGAAGATTGAGCTCAGGCCAACGGACGCCATCGTCATCACCTTCGGGGACGAGGAGAGGGACAGCGTCGCGGTGGAGGCCGTGGCTAGGATGGAGGCGTCCTACAAAGGATGGCTGAGCAGCCGCTCTAAGGCAGCCCTCATAAAGGGGAGGCTGTCGAAGAAGGGCGTGCCTAGGGAGGCGCTGGACAGCATCAGGGCCCCCATGGGGCTCGACATAGGGGCCAGGACCCCGGAGGAGGTTGCGCTGGCCGTGCTGGCGGAGATCGTCTCCGTCTTCAGAGGTACCCGGGGAGCTCCCTGACCTTCTTCCTCTTCCTCCTCTTCACGAACCTCCTCTGCTCCTCGGAGGCCTCGTAGAAGCTCAGCGGCACGAGGATCCTCGGGTATGCCTTGTCGGGGAGCACGTCCAGACCGATTATCCCCCTCTTTTCGAGCTCGTTCAGGATGGATTTCAGCTCCCTCTCCCCCATGCCCAGGAGCTTAGACAGCTCAGAGACCGATATAGGGTAGTTATCCTGAATTGCCTTGAGTATCCTGCCGACCTTTGACCTGGCGCTGATCCTCACGCAAGTCCATCCACCCGCCCTTTAAACCCTGTTTTGGAGGATCCTCAGCGAGAGCACCCCTATCGTCGTGCTGAGCACCACGGTCAGGATCACTGCCGTGGCGAACTCCCCATGGTGCCCGAGGGCGTGGAGGTGTACCCAGAGGGCTATGAGGGGCACCTCCAGGTGGGGCATATCGGCAATGCCCAGCAGGAGAGACTCCCTCGGGCCGTAGCCCGAGGCCCTGGAGAGGGCCATCGTAGCTATGGGCCGTCCGAGGACGGAGGCGATCAGGAGTGTCCAGAGGATGGGGCCCAAGCTCCAGGAGGAGAACAGGGTCGTCCCCAGGTATACCGTTAGGATGGGGACGAAGAAGGAGTATGCTGTGAATTCGACATCTTCAACGAACTGGTCGTGGATTCCGCCCCTCCCGAGGATGAGGCCGAGGATGAAGGAGGCCTCCACGGCGGACCCTAGGAAGAGATCGCCCAGAGCGGCGAAGAGCATCAGGACCCCTATCAGGAGCCCCTCCAACCACCTGAGGTGGTAGGGGTGCTCCTTGAAGAATCTGTTTAGGCCCCTCTCGGAGAGGTGGCCGAGCGTGATGGAAAGGACTAGGAATAGGCTCACGTCCAGGACGGCCCCAGGCCAGGATCCGAGGGCGAGGATTATGAGGGCCAGCGCCACGAGCTCATCCAGGACCGCCGAGGCCCTGTGCAGGGACCAGGCCGGGCCCGAGTGGAGGCCCATGGTAACCAGGTCCCCAAGGCTGGCCGAGATACAAGTGCTCGAGATGGCCGCAAGCGTCAGGAGGGACGTCCTGAGATTCACCCCCATGCCACGGAGGGCGAGGTACGAGGGAGCCAGGACGAGGGCCAGGGAGGCGGCGGAAACGGCCGTTTCCCTCCTCGCGTGGAGGAGGGCGTCGACGTCCGTCTCCAAGCCCAGGATGAAGGTGAAGGCTATCGCCCCCATATAGGTTAGGAAGTGGACGACCTCCCCCTCGGGCACGGCCACGAAGGCGCCTAGGGCGACTCCGAACAAGAGCTCACCGAGAATGCCCGGAAGACCCACCCTGGATACGACCCTCTCCAGGGCCCTGGCGCCCAGGATGAATATGGAGAGGAGGATAAAGAGTTGAAACCAGTTAGACATGCTAACTACCTTGTCTTAATTTTTTGGCAAAAATTTAAAATTTCTTCGTTAGATATTCTATGTACGGTGGAGAAGTTTGAAGAAATTGCAAAGAAGGGTGTTCAAATTTACAACAGATATAGGTCGCCCGAGTCCAGGGCGGAGCTTTTGGGGTTGGAGGGAAGGAGGATTAGGGTGAGGTTTGAGGGTCCATTCTGCAGGACCTGCGGCATCAGGGACTGGGTGGAGGACTACGCGTACTTCCTCGAAGAGCTTGGACTTAGGGTGAGGCTCATCGAGTACCTGGAGACGGGGTCGGAGGAGAGGGTAGGGGTGTTCGAGGTGGTGGAGGATGAGGATTGACGAGAAAGATAGAAAGATCCTGGAGGTCCTTTATAAGAACGGGAGGGAGACCTACAACAGGATTGCGAAGAAGGTGGGCATAAGCGACGTTGCTGTAATGAAGAGGATAAAGAGACTTATGGCCATGGGCGTGATTAAGGGCTTCACGGTCAAGGTGGACCCCAGAAAGTTGGGGTTCAATGAGGTCTCGATAACGGGGATCGACATAAGGCCCGAGAAGATCTTCGAGGTCCTCGAGGCGCTGAAGTCCATGGATCAGGTGGTATTCCTGGCGCACACATCGGGCGATCACTCAGCGATAGCGGAGATATGGGCGAGGGACCAGGAGGAGCTCTACGCCGTCCTCAGGGAGATTTCCTCCATGGACGGCGTCATGAGCGTCAGACCCGCGATCATCGTGGACATCCTGAAGGAGAACCCAAAGCTCAGGTAACCTGGACGCCGAGCAGAGCGGATGCCAGCTTCCCTATGCCGAAGGTGAGGAAGGCGGAACCCAGGCCGGCCAGCAGGAGCTCGGCAACCTTCCTCTTCATGCTCAGGCCCCCGAGTATCGCTATGATGGTGGCCGTGAAGGAAAGGAGGATTCCGGCGAAGGCGAGCGAGAGGGGGACCGCGTACCTGAGTCCCAGGCCCAGGAAGTAGGGGATGAGGGGCACGACGGCTCCGGCGACGTAGAAGAGTCCCGTGTACAGCCCCGAGATACCGGGCCTTTCCGGGGGCTCTTCCTGCATCCCGTAGAGCTGGCCGAGGACGGCCCTCTTCAGTGCCTCCCTGTCCCGGGCCATCCTCCTGGCGGCCTCCTCGGCCTCTTCCCCGAGGATCCCCTTCAGTGCCTCCGACAGCCTGCGGACGAAGAGGGTTGGGGCGTGGACCACAGCCAGGGATATCCTGCGTAGGGTGCCCTCCCTGACCTCCTTCTGGGCCTTGACGCTGGCGTACGCCCCGATGCCCATCGACAGGGCGCCTGCTATCCCCACGATGAGGCCGCCAAGGGCGACGTTCCTGGGCTCCCCGTAGGCCCCGGCAAGTCCCATGGAGACCGAGAGCACCTCCACGAGACCGTCGTTCATGCCCAGGACCGCGTCTCGGACGTGTTCCAGGAACCCCCTGAGGGCCCCCTCCTCCTCCGCTAGCTCCTGCTCGTGCACGAGCTCCTCCTCGAGGATTCTCCTGATGCCCTCCCTCTCCTCCTCCGAGACCTCGGCGGACTCAAGGAGGGAGGAGTAAAAGGCCACGGCATCATTCTCTCCGAGCTCCAGGAGCCTTATGGATAGGCCTATACCAAGAACCCTCATGAGGGCGAACTTGACCCTGGTCCCTAGGTCCACGACCTTGAGGGATGCGGGGTCCACACCCCTCCTGCCGAGGAAGGCGGCCCAGAAGGCGGCGTGCCCGTGCTCCATCCTTGCGAGACGCTCGAGCTTCTCGGCAAGCCTACCCCTGGC
>QMSR01000004.1 GCA_003649695.1 Thermoplasmata archaeon | reverse complement strand
TGCCATCGCGAGGAGGTAGGCATCGGCTGTGACATTGGAGATACCGTAGGTGTTTAAGGCCCGATTGAACGCGATCTCCTTGTACTTCATGATGGAGTGAACGAGGGCCGGGAAGGCGGACGCCAGGGACGCGAACACCATGGCCTCTAACGCGGCCATCGAACTCCTTATAGCCCTAACCCGGGCGACCTGCGTGGGAAGGGGCCCCTTCACGGCCGCCAATCCCTTGATCATGGCCCACGAGGCAGAGGCAACGACCAGGGATAGGGGGGCAATGAGCCAGTTAGCGAGATCCGTACCCACCACAATGGTGATCATAAGTAGGGCTAATGCGAAAACCAAAAAATAGGAGAGGATTAGTTTCTCCATGTCGGTGTATTATGCCGATACCCTAATATCAATCTTTCGTGTAATGTTCACCAAGTTATCAGCTTAATGCCCTGTAATATATCCTACCGACATCCGTAATGGTCCAGATTGATGGCTTGCCCCTCTTCTTGATCTCCACGAGACCTTTGTCCCGGAGTATGATTAGTCTCTTGAAGAGGGTGCTCTTGGGGAAGGGTCTCTTGGCGGACATTAGCCTCTGAAGCTCGTTCGTGTCCTTGTCACCCTCGAAGAGGAAGCTGAGGATCTCTATGTCCGTCTCGTCGACCTGCGGTGGCCTGAGGACCCCCTTCGGGAAGATGATCACTGCCCTACCGTCCTCGGTGTCGGCCTCCATCTCCTCAACGGCGTCGCCGAGCATGATGAGGGAGAAGATGGTCTCAAGTATGAGGGCCCTGGAACCGCTGCTCAGGGCCGCCCTGACCTTGGCCCCCTCCTCCAGCCTCTCCTTGATGGCCTCCGTGATGACCATCGAGGCCTTGAAGAAGTCCCAAATGGGAACCTCAACCACGTCCATGGTCACCTCGTTCCCCAGCGCCTTCGACAGGACCTCCTTGAGTTCGTCAATGGAAGCCTTGACCCCAGAACCGGGATTCTCGTGCACCAGTACCAAGACTTTGTCCTCGATGGTTATTCCTTTTCTCAGCAGAGCCTTTAATCCATATTTTTCGTCAAATCCAATAGTCAGAACTATAAGCTTTTTCATGAATCATAAACTCTCTTATTATTTAAAAATTTTAACTTACTTCATTGAAGATGGGTGTTCAGTGGGATGGTTGTCAAGATTTACGTCGTTGCTTCTCACCTTTCACCGCGAAGCGTTATTGATGATGCACTGAAAGAATTAGAAAACCTGGGAAATTTTGAAGTGCACATTAACAAGCCCCCCGGTGTTTCCGATCTCATCCTCCTATATCCCGCAACGGGGGGGACGGAGCGCATGCTGGTTGGGTGGTTTGACTTCCTGACCAGGGTCGTGGTCTTGTGGAGGGATGGCTGGAACTCCCTTCCGGCGGCCCTGGCTGTTGAGGAACACCTGCGGCGCCTCGGCTTTCCGGTATCCATTGAGAGGGCTAGCGATTTCCGCGGGGCTCAGGGTATGGAGCCTATCAGAATGGCCACAATGGGAGGCGTGGCCGACTGGATCTTGGACCCACAGCCGCCACACGTGGAGATCCCAGTCCCCGACCCGGGCGGGGGCTCACCGAAGGAGATGGCCGAGCGACTTTACCACAGAATCCTTAAGCTTGTTAGAGAGCACGGAATTGACGGAATCGCCTTCAATTGCTTCAAGTTCGCCATCAAGTGGGGTTTCGTCCCGTGCCTGACCTTATCCCTCCTCAACGGTAGGGGCGTCCCGGCGGCCTGTGAGGGCGATCTTAGGGCCCTCCTCACCTTGATACTGGGAAGGAGGATTTTGGGTGTGTCAGGCATGATGGGGAACATTTCCCATTTAGCCGAAGGGAAACTGATCCTCTCCCACTGCACGGCCCCTTCGGACTGGGGAATTGTAGACTATAGAAACCACTTTGAGACCGGTCTGCCAGTTTCCCCCGTGGTAGAGGGATTCAGGGGGAAGGGGGTACTGGCAGCCTTCGTGGGAGATAGGTTTCGCATAGCCGAGGTTGAGGTCCTCGATAGGTTGGAAAAGGACTACAGCTGCAGAAACCAGTTCCTCCTGAAGATTCCCAAGGGCTTCCGACCCAGAGGGAACCACCATGTGCTCTTCAGGGGAGACCCGCTAAGACTGTCCTCCGGGCTAAAAGAGCTCGGATACGAGGTAGAGCTGTTTACTCTATTCTGACGGCTTTCTTCCTCAATTCAATTCTCATGCCCAAATCCATCCCTATCTCGTTTCCACAGGGGCATAATACCACCCTGCCCTCCCTTACTGAGTGGTCTTCCAGGATCCTACCTCTCCAGAGGTGGTGCAATTTCCCTTTACCTATCTTCTCATACTTGAAGAGGAGTCTGCCGCAAAGTGCGCAATATACCCTCTTTATCACGATCCTGAATTTTGGTTACAGTTATGCCCCTTTCCGTCGGCCCCCTGGTCCTCGACCCAGAGCTCGGGATCAGGAGCGGCTATTTCCTCTACGACGACGACTTCGCAGGAGTGGTGGATCTGCCGAGGGGGAAGGTTCTGGAGTTCAAGGGCATCGTCACCTTCGGAATCCAGGATCACCACGGTCATCCCACCCTGGCCGCCCTCTTAGCCGAAGCGGTGGACCTCTCAATCTGTAAGGATTTCAAATGTGTCGAGAAACTCCTGGAGTCTCAGAGACAGGAGCTGAAGGTGGGAGTGAACTACGGTCTACCGGGGCGTCCGAGAATGAAGCTCCGGGATTCCTGGATCGTGTTCTCCCGAAGCCTCCACAGGGTCTACGCGTCCCCTGACCTAGAGCCCCGCGGGTATCTGGGATGGTTCGGCACAATCCTGGATTGGATGGGCATGGAGCGCTTCTACAAAAATCTCAACAGGGTTCTGGAAGAATACGCATCCTTGGGCTACATCAGCGTTACGGACATGTACACCTTGCCAGATCTGCTGCCCAGGCGAAGCCCCATCGAGCTGAAGAGGTACTGCCCCATCCCCGGCTGCGACGGTGTGAAGGTCTTCGTGGACGGTACCCTAGAGGGTGGTGATATCCTGCTGGGCCCCATCGCCCACGGCGAGTGTCCCTTCAGGGACGGCGTGAACGTGGCGGCCCACGCGATGGGGGACGGTGCCGTCGATATCCTCCTCAAGAGCTGTTCCAGCAGGTTCAGGATCGAACATGCTATTGTCCTTAGGGAAGACCAAATAAAGGAGATCTCCGAAAGGGGGATTACTGTATGCATTCAGCCGAGTTTCCTCGAGTTGGACGAGGAGATCGCCCCCAGGGTGCTCGGAGAACGCATCTCCCTAGCCTTCAGGTTCGGGAGTCTGGAAAAACATGGTGTGAAAGTCCTCATAGGCAGCGACTTCCCTATAGGTAATCCTCACCCCATCAGAATGCTGCGGCTGGCGACCGGTTTGCGGGCTCCCGAGTGGTTCAGGGATCCCATGAGCCTGGAGGGCTACTTGAGAGGGCTGGTAGGGACAGAACCCAAGACGAATTACATATCGATCGTGGAGTCAACCGGCGTTCGGAGCCTCCGGATTGACGAGCTTCTGCCATCATGAGGGAGAAAGACTTTCGACGATCTCGCAAAGCCACCCTTCCCCGGGAGCGTACACCCAGTCCTCGTCGATATGCCGTGCGTCTCCGTCGACAACGAGTGCGCCGGTAAGATGTACGGTTATTCTGCCATCGTCGAGGAGGTCCAAGAGGGCCGAAACGAGGACATGTGCTCCAATCACGGCCCTGCCCGAGCGGTTTTCGATCTCCAATTCAGCAAGCCCCATGGGGCCGAGCCGTGCTTCTACTTCACCGTAGAACTCCTCGGCCCCCCTGTAATACAGATCTGCGTCCATTACCAGGTCAGACCCGCTGACGGAGAAATCGGTCACCACTATCTTGTCAATTGTCACATTATCTAGGGAGGGGGGAGACCGAGAAAGGTCCACGACTTCCAGGTGTGTGAGGTCCAGGTTCTTTGTGTAATTCACGTCCACGTACAGATCCCCGACAATTGAGTGATACATGATGGCGCCGCCGAGCACTCGAACTTGGGGCTTGAAAGAGGAGTTCACCAGTTCGAAGAGCAAATAGGGGATACTGGCGACCCGGAAAGTCACATTCATGGGGAGCTGAACCACGCCCCTGCTCAGGCGAACTTCCTTGGTCAGGTTTGCCCAACCTACGTGTACCCCCTCGACGAAGATGTCCACATCCAGGCTCTTCAGGGTTACCGAGAAGGAAGGTTTGTATTCAACCTTCAGGTCTAAGTTGAGAAGTATATACTTTAACGAAAACTCATATCCAACGCAATCGACGTCCTTGAGCTCCACGGCCTCCTCTATACCTCCTTCTAGAACGCCCCTAATGGATACATACGTATAGATGCCGTAAAGGGCCAAAAGGCCGACTATGGCAAGGGCCACCAGCTTCAGCGACACTATTCATCCATTTGGGGAATCCAATAAAAATGGTGGGGGCGCTGGGATTCGAACCCAGGTCTGCGGGTGCCTCCTCGGGGGAACTGGAGCCCGCTGGGATGCCTGGCTACCCCACGCCCCCTACGCATTCCTTATTTCCCTCACTTATATTACCATTACCCAATGTCGGGGGTCGAGGCCGAGATCTCCGGTGCCGGATACGGCGTGAAGGCGATACTACACGACGTACGATTGTCCGCAAAGGCCGGTGAGACCCTGGCTGTCGTCGGTAGGAGCGGGGTGGGGAAAACCACCCTCATGCTCTCCGTCACGGGGGTCCTAGACAACCTCCTAGGTGGTTGGACCAGGGGGAAGGTGAGCCTTGCCGGCCTCGACCCCATAAAAAGGGACTTCAAGGAGGTGCCAAGGAAGATCGGCATCGTGTTGCAGGACCCCGACAGGCAACTGGCCATGCCCTTCGTCCTGGATGAGGTCGCCTTCACCCTGAGGAACCTCGGACTCCCGGAGAAGAGGGCATGGGGTGCCCTCTTGAGGTTCGGCCTCGCACATAAGGCATATGCGGAAGTTGAAACCTTGTCGGGAGGGGAGAAGAGGAGGTTGACCCTCGCCGCCTCCCTGGTTCACGAGCCCGAAATCCTCATCCTGGACGAACCCTCAGCGAGCATCGATCCCTGGGGAGTGGGAGACCTCAAGAGGTACGTTCAAACGATGGCCGAGAAGGGCCTCACAATCCTGCTCATCGAGCATAAATTGGGCTTCTACCGGGGGGTATTCGACAGGATTCTCCTGCTGGAAGCGGGATCCTCGACCTGGGCGGGGAGCGTCGAAGAGGCAGATCCGAGGATCCTGGAGGAGCACGGGGTCGACTACACCTTAATCGGGCGCCCGAGGGAGAGGGTTTTCACGGGAGAAAGGGTGGCGTTCTTGAGGGACTGTGAATTCTCCTACGACGGCTTCACCCTTAGGGTGGACGAGCTGGACATCAGAGCGGGGGAAAGGATCGCCCTCATAGGCCCAAATGGGGGCGGGAAGACCACCCTCCTCAAGATCCTTGGGGGGTTCCACAGGTGCTCCGGGGAGATCTCCGTCGCGGGGAGGGCGTTTTACGTACCGCAACACCCCGATTACCTGTTCGTCAGGCCCTCGGTCGGTGATGAAGTGAGGGACGCGAGGGAAAAGGGTGGTCACGAACCGCTCGGTCTCCCCACCGGCATCGACGCGGGTTCCAGCCCGTACAGGCTCAGCCACGGGCAGAGGAGGTGGCTCAGCCTGGCCATCGCCCACGCCTTCAGACCGAGGCTCCTCCTCCTGGACGAGCCCACGACCGGCCTGGATCTCTTCCTCGTCGAGCAGCTCACCGACGTGCTCTGGCGCCTCTCCAAATCGGGCTTAAGTATTGTGTTCTCCACCCACGACCCCCGCGTGGTGATGTCCCTCGCCGACAGGGTGTTGCTCGTCGCCGACGGCAGGGTCTCGGAGATCGACGTTGATGAGGCCATCTCGATGATGCTGGAGGCGATGGACATTGAAATCTGATCCCACCACGCTCTTCATCTACGCCCTCTCGGTGACGGTCTTATCCATGGTCTCGAGGGATCCCAGAGTCCTCCTCGCCCTCGCCCTCCTCAACCTCCCCCTTGGGACATACCTCGGAAGGAAGAGGGGCGTGATCTTCTTCCTCCTATACTTCCTCGGCCTTTTCGGAATTTTCCTCAACTCCGTGGCCTTCTCCAACCAGGGAACCGCGGTCCTCGACGTGGGTCCCCTGGTCGTGAGGGAGGGAGCCGTAAAGGCCTTCCTGAGGGTGTTCCTCAGACTTTCCTCGATCCTCGGGGCGGCCCTCATTTTCTACGGGCTGGCGGACATCAGGGAACTGCTGGATGCCCTGGAGTGCACCATGAGGATCCCCAGGGGCTTCGTTTTCTCGCTAGCAGTGGGTCTCAGGATGCTCGCCCTCCTGCAGAGGGACGCCGGGGAGATCCTGGAGATGAGGGCGCAGAGAGGACACTCCAGGAGGCCCCTTACCCCGGGATCCCTGAGCTCCTTCCTCAGGACGCTGCTCTCGGTGGCGCTGGAGAGGGGCCTTTGGATAGGTGTTGCCGCGGAGCTCCGGGGCCTCTCCCTGAGGGAGAGGAGACCGAGACCTTACAGGCCGGGTTTGGGCGATGTTGTGCTCCTTGTCCTTCTCGCACTCCAGCTGACAATAACCATTTTATCCATGGTTTGCTAGTGCAAACCGTGCCCGAACTCCGCTACAGTGCGGTGGACTATGCGATCCTGGGGGTCGTGGCGGCCGTCATGGGGGTAGTGTTCGTCGTGGCCTGGGATTTCTACTACCTAGTCAAGGCGCTCCTGGGACCTATAGGAGCTAGGGTCTTCACCTATGGCATCTGGTTCATGGCGGCCCCCCTAGCCGCGTCGCTGGTCAGGAAGCCGCTATCCGCCTTCTCCGGGGAGGTGTTGGCGGCCCTCGTCGAGACGATCATTCCCACCTATGGGGGCTACACAAACCTGATCTACGGAGTAGCCCAGGGCCTGGCATCGGAACTCGCATACCTAATCTTCGGTTACCGCAGGTGGGGGCCGCTGCAGGCAGCCCTATCCGGGGCCCTCGCCGGACCTGTGGCCGTCACCCTTGACCAGATCCTGTTCCCGGAACTCATAACGGCGAAGACCTTCGCCGCCCTCGTGCTGGCCGCGACCGCCAGTGGTGCGTTATACGGCCTAATAGCCTACGGCGTTTCTAGGGTCAGGAAATGACCTCCGTAGTGGCTAGGCTCCTCTCGGAATTCCGCAGACCCTGGATCCGGATCCTAGACCACCCCTTCCTCATCTCCCTCTACAGGGGTGACCTGCCCCTGGAGAATTTCAAGTCCTATCTAGGACAGGACTACCTTTACCTCCTCTCCCTCCTGAGGGGCCTCTCATCCCTCGCCTCCAGGATCGAGGAGGGTGACCTGCTTGAGTTCCTGGGCCTCTTCAGGGAGGAGGCGATAGTTGAGGTTGAGAGGGAGCTCTCCATAATGAAGTCGTTGGGAATGGCCGTCGACGACCTCGAGCCCTACCCCACCACGCTAGCCTATTCCTCCTTCGTCCTGTCCAGGTGTTGCTACGACACCCCGGGCAGGGCCCTACTTTCGGTCACCCCCTGCTTCCTCAGCTACCTCCAGGCCTTCGAGAGACACAGTCACCTCCTGGAGCACAACGAAAATGAGCTTTACAGGTCCCTTCTGCAGGGCCACGGCTCAGAGGAGTACCGGGAGATCGTCTCCACCCTCCTCAGGATGATCGACAGGTATGTGGCTGAGATCGGCATGATGGAGAGGAGGGTGTTCCTCCAGGGGATAAGGTACGAGTTCCTCTTCTGGGAGATGGCCTACAAGGGAGAGGAATGGCCTTTTTAATCCTGTGACCCTTTCAATTCACCCCCGTGATGAGATGCGGGTGTGCTGATCCGTGACGAGGAACTGGAGCTCTGAGGGGGGTTCGCGTACTCGCACACTTCCCTGAGCGGACACTCGCCGCACCTGGGGTTCCTGGGCCTGCACCACCTCCTGCCAACTTCGATAAGGGCGAGGTGGGCGAAAACCCTCTCGTCCGGGGGAAATGCCCGAAGGAGCACCCTGCGCATGCTCTCATAATCCCCCTTGGCCAGGGATAGCCTGCTCACTACCCTCCTGACGTGCGTGTCAATCGGAAACTCGGGTGAGAGCCCCATGAAGGAGAGGAAGACGTCCGCGGTCTTGGGACCGACTCCCGGGAGGGCCATGAGCTCCTCCCTTCCCATGGACAGGAGGTCCTTGTCCTTCACGGCCACCGCAAGCTCCTTCAGCCTCCTGGCTCTCTGCCTGTGCATTCCCGCCGGCCTGAGGGCCTCCTCGAGGACCGTGAATTCGGCCTCCTCGATCGCCTCAGGGGTGAGGAGGCCCCTCTCCCTGAGGGCCTCTAGTGCCCTTATCGCGTTCCTGTCATTGGTGTTCTGGGAGAGCACTATGGCCACCAGCGCCTCAAACGGGTCCCTGCGGGCGTGTCCCACAACGAATCTCTTGTGATCGAGCTTTATGCTGGACTTCAGGATCTGCAGGACCCTCTCCGCCTTCGACAAATCCGCTTATTACTGGAAGTTGATTTTTTAACAGGTTGCATGGGCTGGCACTGGTAATCCTGACGACCATAGTTCCATGGCTCGAGTACAGGGCCGCGATACCCCTCATGGTGGAGCTGGGGATAGACCCCATGATCGGCCTGCCGTCGATCCTGCTGGTGAACACGCTGGTGCCCGCCCTAGCCCTCATCGCCGCCGTGAATCTAGAGGGCTGGATCATGCGGCTCCCACTCATATCGAGATTGCTAGAGGTCGCTTGGAGGTGGACGGCAAGGAGCAGGGAGAAGGTCGAGAAATACGGCTACCCCGCCCTCACCCTCCTGGTGTTCGTCCCGCTGCCGGGGTCTGGCATGTGGACCGCCGTGGCCGTGGCATTCCTCCTGAGGCTCAGGCCCCTGAAGAGCATACTATTCTCCGCTGCGGGTCTGGTTCCCTCGGCCCTCCTAATTTATTCATTGGTTTCATTTTTCACCTAGAGTTCGGTTTCAGCTTTGGATGAAGCTCGTGAGGACCGTCTGCCCCTATTGTGGTGTCGGCTGCGGCATGATCGTAAAAGTCAGAGATGAAAGGATAATCTCCGTCTACCCGGAGAGGAGCCACCCCTCGAACGCCGGAACCCTGTGCATCAAGGGTTGGAAAGGCGTCAGGTACGTTGGCCATCCGGACAGGCTCAAAAAGCCCCTGATCAGGAAGGGAGGGAGGCTCGTCGAGGCGAGCTGGGGGGAGGCGCTTCGGACCGCTGCCCAGGGGCTCGGGAACGCCCTCAGGGAGTGGGGTCCGGAGTCCATCATGGTAGTTGGCTCGGCCAAGTGCACCAACGAGGCGAACTTCCTGATCCAGAAGTTCGCCCGGGCCGTGATCGGGACCAACAACGTAGACCACTGCGCCAGACTCTGCCACGCGCCGACGGTGAAGGCTATGTTCAGGATGCTCGGCTCGGGGGCCATGACGAACCCCATATCCGACATAGACCTGGCCGAGGCCTACTTCGTCATAGGTTCCAACACCACGGAGCAGCATCCAATCATCGGCGCAAGGATCATCAGGAACCTCGACGGAAAAGAGCTCATTGTCGCGGATCCACGCAAAATCAGGTTGGCGAGGCTCGCCGATGTGCACCTGAGGCACAGGCCTGGATCCGACATACCCCTGCTGAACTCCATAGCCCACGTGGTTGTCGAGGAAGGATTGGTCGACTGGGAGTACGTCGGTAGGAGCGAGGGGTTCGAGAAGCTGAGGAGGGAACTCGAGAGGTGGGATCCGGGGCGGACCCAGGGCATCACCGGGGTCCCGCCAAGGCTGGTGGAAGAAGCCGCTGAGATCGTCGCGGAAAAGAGGACGATGTTCTTCTTCGCCATGGGGATCACGCAGCACGAAACGGGAACCCAGAACGTCGCCGCAGTCGTGAACCTCGCCGTCATCACGGGTAACGTGGGCAAACCGGGGGCAGGGATAAACCCCCTTAGGGGCCAGAACAACGTACAAGGGGCAACCGACCTGGCCGTGGTGCCGGAGATCTACCCGGGATATGCGACGCTCGACGATCCCAGGATCGGGGAGTTCGAGGAGGTTTGGGGAACCAGCCTCCCGAGGGAAATGGGCGTCATGCTCTCCGAGGCCTTCGAGAGGGCCAAGCAGGGGGAGATCAGGGCCATGTACATCATGGGCGAGAACCCTGCTGTCTCGGACCCCAACTCGAACCTCGTTAGGATGGCATTGGAAGACCTTGAATTCCTCATCGTCCAGGACATCTTCCCCACGGAGACCTCAGAGTACGCCGACGTAGTCCTGCCTGCGGCTTCCTGGGCCGAGGAGGACGGCACCATTACGAGCACCGACAGGAGGGTCCAGAGGGTGAGGGCCTTCATCAATCCACCCGGAGAGGCCATGCCGGACTGGTGGATCATAACCCAGCTCGCGAGGACTATGGGGGCCGATTGGGAGTACAACGGTCCGTGGGACGTGTTGTCCGAAATCAACAGGCTGGTGCCCCAGTACAGGGGAATCACGTGGGAGAGGCTCGAGGGGGGACACGGAATCCACTGGCCCTGCCCCTCGGTAGACCATCCCGGCACTCCGAGGCTACACGAGGGGCGGTTCGTCAGGGGGAAGGCCCTCCTCATCCCCCCGAGGTGGAAGCCGCCCTCGGCATGGAGGGACGAGGAATACCCGCTGATCATGACTACGGGAAGGACGTACTTCCACTGGCATACCAGGACCATGACCAGGCGAGTGGCCGTGCTGCAGAGGGAGGTTCCGGAGCCGTACGTAGAGGTATCGCCCGAGGACGCGGGGACCTACGGCATCCGGGACGGCTCTAGGGTGGTGTTGGAGTCGAGACACGGGAGGATAGAGGTCAGGGCGAGGGTCTCCGACATAGTCCCCCGGGGAGTCGTCTTCGTCCCCTTTCACTTCGCCGAGGCGGCCGCCAACGCCCTCGTCGGGGAGGAGAAGGATCCGGAATCGGGCATTCCGGCCTACAAGGTGGTAGCGGTGAGGATAGGGGGTGTCGCCCCATGATCGTCGGCGGTAGGGAGCTGCTGGATGGCCTGGTGAAGGTCCTAATGGAAAGGTGGACCGTGGTTGCCCCTAGGGAGGTGGAGGGAAACGTCGTCCTGGCCCCTTTGGAGGACGCCGGTGAGATTGTCCTGGACAGGCCGCTGAACTCGCCAAAGGAGTATCTCCTGCCGCAGGAGGAAATCCTCTTCGAGTACCGCGATGGCGGCTTCAAGGCCCCCGAGCCTAGGGGGTACGCCATACTGGGCATCAGGCCCTGCGAGTTCAGAGCCCTTCTGATGCTGAAAAGCGTAATGGGTGAGGATCCTCTCTTCCTGAGCAGGTGGAACTCCTCCTTCTTCGCCGTACAGGCCTGCACCGAGCCCTGCCCCAGCGGCTTCTGCGGCGACCTCGGGGGCCCCGAGTTCAGCGGAATAGACCCGTACAGGCCCCTCGGCGCCCCCGACCTGCAGTACTACACCCTCGACGGGAGGGTGTTCGTCGACGCCCTCACCGAGAGGGGGAAGGAGGTTCTGGGCGCCCTCCGGGACCTCGGGGAGGGCGCCACGGAGGAAGAGCTAGAGCGACTGAGGATGAGGATTTCGGAAGTGTGGGAGGACATGAAGAGGGTTAGGGTAGTCGGGATAGAGGAGAGGGCGAGGTGGGACCACCCCGCCTATTCATACTTCGCGGAACGGTGCATCCAGTGCGGCGCCTGCAACTTCGAATGCCCAAGTTGCTTCTGCTTCGACATCAGGGACGAAGACGAGGGCGCCTGGGTCAGGGTCAGGGAATGGGACTCCTGCCTGCTCGAGGGCTTTTCTAAGATGGCCCTGGGTGCGAATCCGAGAAAAAGGGAAGAAGACAGGATGAGGCAAAGGATCCTACACAAATTCAAATACTTCAAGGAAACCACGGGCTTCTACATGTGCACCGGGTGCGGCCGCTGCTTGGAGGCCTGCCCCAGCGGCATAGACCTCAGGGAGGTGATATCGTGGCTGTGGAGGGAGTGAGCTGGGTTCCCAGGCTCACAAGGGTTCTCGAAAGGGTCCAGCATACGGCGGACACCGTGTCTCTGAAGCTGGACTTGAGCCTGAACCACCAGCCAGGCCAATTCGTCCAGGTCTCCGTTCCCGGGGTTGGTGAGATCCCCCTCTCGGTGGCGTCGTTCCCCGGGGACAGGCTCATGATCACCTTCAGGAGGGTCGGCAGGGTAACCGCAGCGCTATACGGTCTCGGGGTAGGCGACAGCATCGGGGTCAGGGGCCCTTTCGGGCGGGGCTTCCCCCTCGAGGGCGGGGACGTCCTGCTCGTCGCCGGCGGCATGGGCCTCCCGCCGATAAGGTCGGCCCTCGGGTCCATACTTCGGGAGAGGGACCGCTTCGGGACCGTGCAGCTCCTCTACGGGGCCAGAAGACCCTCCCTCCTCCTGTACAGGGAGGAGTACGACGCGTGGAGGCGGGGGGACGTCGTCGTGTCCCTCATCGTGGACGAGGCCGAGGACGGTTGGAGGGGCAGGGTGGGCGTGGTAACGGAACTCTTCGACGAGCTTGAGGTAGGCAGCGACGCCACCGTCCTAGTCTGCGGCCCCGAGATCATGATGAAGTTCGTTGGTAGGGGCCTCCTCAAGATGGGCTTCGACCCCAAGAGGATCTACATGTCCATGGAGAGGCACATGAAGTGCGGTGTCGGGCTCTGCGGTCACTGCAACATAGGCCCGTACTACGTGTGCCGGGACGGACCGGTTTTCGACTTCGAGACCCTCAGGAACATTCCCGAGAGCGGAGTGATCTGAGTATCCGAGTGGCCCTCGCGAGGTCCTCCTCGGTGTTCACGTTGAAGAAGATATGGGACCCGAACCGCCAGACCATGTACTCCGCGGAGACAAGAGCGGGATTGAGCTCCCAGACCAGGCCATGGAGGGAATTGGAGGTCGTCCGCAGGACCGCCCCCATGTCGTAGGCGGCGTGCAGTGGCTCCATGAAGCCGTTCGACCATAGGGGTACCGTGGCCTCGGAGGGGATTTTGTACACGAGCCTCAGGGCGTCCGGCTCCAGGAGGGGCATGTCCCCACCGACCAAGAGCGCTCTGCCGTCCAGGTGCTCAGCAGCGGTTCTCAAGGCCACGGCGGGGCCTTTACCTGGGTCCCAGATCCAGTCTGCATCGTCCAGTCCTCCAGGCCTGACAGGGGAAACGACAATGACCTCGCCCAGGTCGCTGGGCACCGAGTCCAGGACCCAGCGCAGGAGGGGCTTGCCGCAGAGTGGTGCGGAGTGCTTCGGCCCACCAAGCCTGCTCCCCCTTCCGCCCACTAGGACCAGCACGGTCATGGTCCGGTCCCGCTGGAGAGCTTCTTCCGTATCCTGCCGTAGTCGTAGAGCGCCCTGAGGGCGACCACGGCCTCCTCGGGCGTCTCGTAGACGGGGATCCCCATGTCCTCGAGGCCCCTGGCCATAGACTTGGCGAAGTCGGAACCGGGGATGATCCCCACAACGGGCTTCTTCCCAACGAGGTGGGAGAGCCTCTGGGGGAGGTCGGGCCTCAGGGTCGGGGCGACAGCAATAACGATGAGGACGACCATGTCCACCCCGGGATCGGAGAGGACGACCCTCATGGCCTCCTCGTAGGTCTCGGGCCTCGCGTCCCCCAGGATGTCCACGGGGTTGTTGTAGGCACCGTGCTCGGGGAGCTTACCGGCTCGCACGAGCCTTTCAAACTCCTCCACGGTCCCCTCGGAGAACCTCGCGATCTCCAAGCCCCCTTCTATGACTGCGTCCGTGGTCAGGACCCCCATTCCCCCACCGTTGGTCACGATGCCGACCCTGGGACCTGAGGGTGGCTCGAGCATGGAGAGGGCCTTGGCCATGACGAAGAACTCCCTGAGGCTCCTGGTGTAGAGGATGCCGGACTGCCTGAAGGCCCCTTCGTAGACCTCGAAACTACCGGCCATGGAGCCCGTGTGGGAGCTGGCGGCCGCGGCTCCCTCGCTGCTCCTGCCGGCCTTTATCACGAGGATCGGCTTCCTGGCCGCTACCTTCCTCGCAGTCTCCATGAAGGCCTTACCGTCCTTGACCCCCTCAATGTAGAGGGCGATCACCCTAGTCTTGGGATCCTGAGCCAGGTACTCCACAAAATGCCTCTCCTCCAGGAGGGCTGCATTTCCGTAGGAAACGAACTTGGACATCCCCAGGCCCATGTCCGCCATCCAGTCCAGCATGGCGGCGCCCAGGGCGCCGCTCTGGGAGAGGAGCGCTATGCTGCCGGGCCCCGGGAACCTCTGCCTGTCCATGGGGTTGAAGATTGAGCACAGCTTGTTCTCGGAGTTGTAGATACCCAGGCAGTTGGGGCCCACCAGGAGGATGTTGTGCCTCCTCGCGACCCTGACGAGCTCCTCCTCCAGCCTCCTCCCTTCCTCGCCGACCTCCGAGAAGCCGGCGCTTATGACTATGGCCCTCCTGATGCCGAGCCTTCCCGCCTCCTCCAGGGCACCGGGCACCGCCCTGGCGGGTATGGCGACGATAAGGAGGTCCGGGACCTCGGGGAGCTCGGAGAGGCTCCGGTAGACCCTGCGCCCGTCGATGGCCCCTCCCTTCACGTTCACGGGGTAGACCCTGCCCCTGAACCCCCCCTCCACGAGGTTCTTGAACAGGGCGTAGCCGATCTTGCCTGGCTTCGTGGACGCCCCCAGC
The DNA here is from genome assembly GCA_003649695.1 of Thermoplasmata archaeon. Taxonomy (GTDB): domain Archaea; phylum Thermoplasmatota; class Thermoplasmata; order Thermoplasmatales; family B87-G9; genus B87-G9. The sequence goes on along the minus strand of QMSR01000004.1, from coordinate 5,066 downwards.
ACGGCAACCGACTCCGGGTAGAAGAGACCCTCCACGGGACCCTATGGGCCTGCTCCTATATTCATAAAACCTCCGGATTGCGCATCTGGACCGTGATAAATACCGCCGACGCCCTCGGAGAGCGTGGAGCTCCGGACGGGGATCCCCCAGCTGGACTCCCTCCTGGGAGGGGGCCTGTACCCGGGCATCACCGAGTTCTACTCGGATCACTGGTCCCTGGTCTCCCTCCTCTACCACCGGATGCTGGTCTCCCTGGCGCCGCAGGGCGACGTGCTCCTGCTCCTGAACAGGGAGTTCGGGGGCCTGGACCCGCACCTCCTCAGGAGGATCGCGAGGAGGCTGGGGATTCCCAGGTCATCGGTGGACTCGATCAGGGTCCTGAGGACCTTCAGCCTCCAGGGACTGCTCCTCGCCCTGGAGGGGGCCGCTGGGGAGCCCTGGGACGCGCTGCTCGTCGTGGACCCCTACCTCCAGGTGGACCCCTCTAGGATGGCCGAGGCCGGTCCAGTGACGGCCTCCCTCTCCAGGCTCAGGGCCAGGGGGAACGTGGTCCTCTTCAACAGGGCAAACGGCTCGAGGCCCCACGGCGGGAACTTCCACCACCACACTGTCTCGGTCCTCGTGAGGCTCAGGAGGGCCAGGGGAGGAGCCCTGGCGGTCCTGGAGAAGCACCCCTCCAGGCCGAGGCTCTCCACCGGGATCCCCACCTCGGAGCTCCTGGGGGTGGCGCCATGGGCAGGACGACCCCTTCCCTGCGCAGGGCAGTTGAGGGCGAGGTAGGGAGGCTCAGGAGGATCGCCGAGGCCTCCCCCGACCCGGGGCTGAGGGAGGCACTCCTCCGGGCCCTGGAGGACGCCCGGGCACTCCTGGACGCGTACCAGCTCGCGGGCGAGTGCGACGCCCAGGAGCTGGTCCTCCTCTCCATGATCGTGTCCCTGTACAGGAGGCTGTCGGGGTGCCCTGGGTCCTGAGCGCCGGCTGGGACCGGGAGGGGCCCTACCTCGTCCTCAGGGAAGCCCGGAGGAGGATCCTCAGGCCCGACGCCACATTCCCCCTCTACCTGACCCTCAACGGGCCCGTTGGTGACCTGGAGGACGCCCCCTGCCTGGAGTCCCTTAGGGAGGAGGAGTGGCTGGCCCCTCCCTGGTACGAGAGGGGGGTCAGGGTCCTGGTCCTGGAGCTCCGGCACCCGGCCTGCGCCGGGAGGATCCTCGAGGCCCTGGGTGACAGGGCCACCAGGTGGAACGACGTCCTCTCCCCGACGCAGATGCTCCTCCTCTCCCTGGGCGTGACCTGCTGCCAGGAGGTGGACGACTCCCTGAGGCCCACGGGGAACGACGACCTACCGCCCTTCAGCTGGGTCAGGATCGCCTTCCTCGACGACTTCGGGGAGACCCCAAGGCCGGACACCTCCCGCTCCAGGAGGGCCCTGATCCTCCCCCGCGGCGACGTGGTGGACGTCACGGACATCCCGGACGAGATCGGAGACCCCGATCTGGTCCTGTACAGGGGGACCGCCCTGAGGTACATGAGGAGGCTGGGGATCCTCCGGGAGGTCCTCTCCGGGCACCGGGTGCCCGTGAGGCTGGACGGGACCGTCCTCTCCAGGGAGGGGCTGCCCGGGCTCGTGGAGTGGTCCAGGCTCGGGAGGCTCCCCCTAGACGCGGTCTCCAACGCCAGGGGGATCGGGGACGTGCTCACATCGATGGAGGCGGAGGTGGCCCTCAGGAGGAGGATGCTCCACAGGAGGGGGCAGGGCAGGGTGGAGGCCCCCAGGAGGCTCTCCGAGCTCGCGAGGGCCGACAGGGCCGGGCACGTCCTGACCCCCGAGCCCGGGATCCTCTTCGGCGTGCACCAGCTGGACTTCTCCTCCCTCTACCCCAGCATCATAGTGAAGTACAACATCAGCCCGGAAACCGTGAACAACCCGCACAGGGAGGCAGTCTTCGAGGTCCCGGAGGTGGGGCACAGGATCTCCGGGGAGAGGGGCGTGGTGCCGGAGGCCGTCGAGGGGGTCCTGCGGAGGAGGCTCCTCCTCAGGGCCTTGAGGGACGCCGCTTCCGGGGAGGAGAGGGGGGTTCTGGACGCCAGGCAGTCGGCCCTGAAGTGGCTCCTGGTCGCGAGCTTCGGCTACCTGGGCTACAGGAAGGCCCCCTTCGGGAGCATAGAGGCCTACGAGTGCGTGACCGCCCTGGCCAGGGAGGCCCTGTCCAGGGCCATGGAGATCGCCTCGGACATGGGTTTCCGCGTCGTCCACGCCCTGGTGGACGGCCTATGGGTTCAGGGGGAAGATCCCCACGCCTTGGCGGAGGCCGTTACGGAGGCAACGGGGATTGGGATGAGGGTCGAGGGGACCTATTCCTGGATCGCCTTCCTCCCCAGCGCCGAGGGCCTCGGGGTCCCCAACAGGTACGTGGGCTTCAGGAACGGGGAGCTCGTGGCCAAGGGCGTCATGGCCTCCAGGAGGGACACCCCGCCCATAGTGGCGGAGGCGCAGCTCTCGGCGCTCCGGGCGATTGGGGATGCTCGCGATGCCTCGGCGATCCTCGGGGCCCGCGAAAGGGCCATGCGCGCCTTCGCGGAGGCCGCCAGGAGGATCTCCGAGGGGGACGTCGAACCGCGGGAGCTCCTGATCCGCAGGAGGCTGAGCAGGAGGCCCGAGGACTACTCTTCCCTCCAGCCCCACGTGAGGGCCGCCATGCTCTCCGAGCCCGGAGACTTCGTAGAGTACGTCCTGGGGAGGCGCCCGTACCCCAGGGAGCTCGGCTTCAGGGGCTACTCGAGGAAGGCGTACCTGGAACTGCTGGAGAGGGCGAAGAAGGAGGTTGAGTTCGTGTTTGCGGCCGCAAAGTTATATTACTCCAGCGGGAAATACAAATGTCATGTGGACGACAAGCTCGACCAAGACCCTATTGGTCGTGGTCGGCGTTATAATCCTATTCGCGACGGCGGCCTTCTCCTTCAACGAATATAGGAATGCCAAAAACTACCTCGATGAGTTCCACAGCGGGAACATAGAGGAGTCCCTCTCCTCGGTCACACCGATCCTCATAGTGATCCTGGTGAAGATCATGTTCCTGGCCCTGGCAGCATACGTGGGCGGCATCCTCATCAAGTACGGTCTTCAGAGTTGAAGCCCTGGAAGCCGCTCCTGGCGCTGATCGCCATCTCGGCTTTCCTGACAGCAATCTACCCCCTAGTCTCGTTCGCCTACTCTTCCCTCGATGGAAGGGTGAACTTCGGCACCTATTATTCGCTCCTTGGGGAAACCCTATGCATCACGCTAAACGTGTCCAATGGGGGGTCCGTTTCCCTGGACAACTTCTCGGCAACAGTGGTCGTGAACTCGAGTAAGGGAATCGAACACATTATCCTACTGGCCGGCGACGTGGGACCAGGAGAGAACGTCTCCGTCTCGGAGTGCGTGGCAGTCGGGGAGGACTTCTCCATAGAAGAGGTGACGTTCAGATTCACCATTGCAGGTATGTATCCCCTAAAGGTGGTTTACCATGGTCGAGACTAGACCTACCCTCAGGGGCCTGGCGGTGGGGTTCCTGAAGTTCGTGGTATTCGTGCTCATGCCCATGGAGGCGCTCAGGATCATTGGATTTGCGCTGATCCCCAGGACCCTCTACGTTCCTATACTGGCCGTGTTCCTCATGTTGGAGGTGCTGAGACAGAACGTCAGGGGGACCGTGGGGCAGCCCATCCTCTCCGCCACGGAGTATACGGTTGTCCTACTGCTCCTGCTCTCGAGGGGGACGGTCGTCAGCGCGGATGTCGACCTTATGGGGAACGTCTACCACGTGGAGCTCGGTATCGCTCCCATACTCCTAGTCCTGATAGCCTTCGTATTCGTCCCCGCCATGCTCATGGCCTTCGTCGACTGGTTCATGTCTGAAGAAATATAGGTTGAGGGATCAGCTACCGTGGACGTGTACGGATACTCGGGTCTTCAGGAACACGTGAGGAAGCTCAGACTCCCTCCCTTGGGCGTAGTCGAGAACCTATATCGGGAGGCGGAGTACACGGTGAGGCTGGAGACCAGCGAGCTCACGGCCCTCTGCCCGAAGACGGGAAACCCCGACTACTACACCCTCATCGTCGAGTACGTCCCAGACGAGAGGATCCTCGAGCTCAAGTCCTTCAGATACTACCTCCAGGCCTTCCGCAACGTCGGAATATTCCACGAAAATCTGGCGAACAGGATCTTCGAGGACCTCCTGCGGGCCCTGAGGCCCAGGAGGCTCAAGGTTGTCCTTAGGGCGAACGTAAGGGGCGGCATCTCCGCCACCGTGGTCAGGGAGCATCAGAAGGAGTAGAGCCTCTTGTGGTAGAGGGCCATCCCCCTCTCGTCCATGGAGAAGACGCAGCCGCAGTACTTCTGCCTGTAGAGGGAGAGCCTCTTCGCCTCCCTGAGCCCCTCCTCCTCGTAGGGCCTCCAGTCCCTGTAGAGGAAGGGAATCTCGAACATCTTTGAGGCAATCTCGGCCGCCTCCACCACGAGCTCGTGGTCCTGGTGCTTGGAGAGGAGGAGGGTCGTCGAGAAGGCCTCGAATCCCCTCTCCCTCGCCTCCCTCGCGGTCCTCGTCAGCCTCTGCAGGTAGCAGAACCTCCTCCTCGGGAGCCCCCTCTCCATGTAGGCTACGGCCTTCCTGATCCAGTCCTCCATCCAGTACTCGTCTATGTAGATCACGGGTATCCTCTCCCTCTCCGCATAGACCTCCAAGGCCCTCCTCCTCTTCATGTACTCGTCGAACGGGTGGATGTTTGGGTTGTACCACAGGACCGTTACCTCGTGCCCCTCATCCCTTAGGAGCCTGTGGGGCATGATAAGGCACGGTGCACAGCAGGCGTGCAGGAGGAGCCTCATGCTACATTTATTATTACCGCTCATCTAAAGCCTTGGAAGGATGCGGTACTTCCTCGAAACGGATGCCCCAGACTACATGGTCGAGTCCTGCGCCAGCATGGCAGCTGCAGAGCTCGGCCTCTTCACGGACGTGAGGGACAGCAAGATCTACGTTGTTTCCCCTTCGGGCAGGAAGCTCCTGAGGCTTAAGAGG
>QMSR01000003.1 GCA_003649695.1 Thermoplasmata archaeon | reverse complement strand
TGGCGATCCTCGCGCCCTCGACCACGTGCCTCGGCTCTCTGGTCACGGCCCTGCCGATGTCGTGCAGGAGGGCCCCCGCGGTGACAATCACCTCGTCGGCCCCGCACTTCCTAGCAAAGCGCAGGGCCAGCTCCTTCACGGCGATGGAGTGCCTTATGACCTTCTCCGGAACCCCGACCTCGCGGAGGATCCTCAGGCACTCCTCCTCTGAGGGGAAGACCTTGATCTTCTTGCCCCTCGGGGAGGGGACGATCCGGTAGCGCCCCCTGAAGTCCCTCTTGAGCTCCTCCCCCTGGAAGAGCCTGTCTAGGAAGACCGCCAGTGCGGAGACTTCCGAGTGGGGCTGGTGCCCAATAGCAACGTTGTAGTGGGCCAGCTCGAAGGCCTCCGGGGGAACCTTCTCGGCCCCGACGATGACGAGGATTCTCTCGCTGGACCTGATCTCACCGATCACGTCGTCCACGTGGAGCCCGTACATGGTGAGGTGCACGACGGTCCCTGTCCAGGACCTCACGAGCGACTTCCAGTTTTCCACGTACTCAAGCCTAAAATCCCCACCCCATCGCTCCACCACGTCCCTCACCGAGGCCTCGACGTCCTCGTCCCTGGTGGTGAAGTAAACGACCCTTGCGCCGAAGGCCCTGGCCGCCAGGGCGAGGTGCGTTGAGACCCTCTTGTCCCTCCGGGGCCTGTGGCCCAGCCTGAGGACGTGTACCTCCATGAACCCCTATCGCTCCCCGATTTAAGGGCGAAATCTCCTGGACCACCGTGGGCCTCCGGTGGCTGATTCTGAGATCCGTCCCCTCCACCATGGACGTAGCATGGGGCCTGGCCCCAGGTCCCGCCGTGGTGGCGGCCCTAACGCAGAGCGCCGGCAGGGGGAGGACCGGTCCCTGGCACTCTCCCCCCGGAGGGGCCTACTTCTCCATCGTATACCCGACCAACTCCCCCCGAGAGGCCGTACCGAGGGCCGCCGTGTGCACCTGCAAGTACCTCGAGGGGCTGGGCCTGAAGCCCAGGATAAGGTGGCCCAACGATATCCTGGTAGGTGAGGGGAAGATCGCCGGGATACTCGCCGAGTCCAGAACCTCAAGGGGGAGCGTTGTGAACGTCGGCGTAGGGCTCAACGTCAGGGGGAGGATATCCGAAATGGTGGAGGGCGCAGTCTCCCTCCAGGAGCTGGGTGTGGATGTGGATCCGCTGGGGGCCATCCTGAGGGTTCCGCTCTGCGTTCTCCGAGGAAGTTTCAACGTTTACGAAGAGTTCGGGAGGAGGCTCGCATACCTGGGGGAGGAGGTTGAGATCTCCGGGGTTCGGGGGGAGTTTCTGGGAATTGATCGGGAGTTCAGGGCCCTTCTGCGGGTCGGGGGTCGGGCGACGGCCTTCCTGGAAGGCAGGATGAGGAAGGTTAAATAGGCACGCGCGGGGTTAGTGAATGATGGAGGAGAAGATCCTCGTCGAGGAGGTCATGATCTCTCCACCGGATGCCGTAGAGCCAGGAACTACCGTCCTCGAGGCCGTCAGGAAGATGGTGGAGAGGGGGAAGAGCTGCAGTATCATCTACAGGGATGGCAAGCTCTGGGGCATCCTGACGGACAGGGACATAATAACCAAGGTGGTGGCGAAGGGCCTCGATCCCTCAACCGTGAGGGTCGAGGACGTAGCCACCTCCCCCGTGATCACCGTTACGCCGGACACGCCTGTTCTGGAGGCCATCAAGGTCTTCACGGAGAGGAGGGTGAGGAAAATCCCCGTGGTCCGGGAAGGCAGGGTCGTGGGCCTCCTCACAGAGCACGACGTCATGCGCCTCATGCGGGTCATCATGGAGACCAACGAGGAGCTGAGGAGGATCCTCGGAATATGATAAAGGTCCTGATCTTCGCATCACTCAACGTCCTGGCATCCACCCTTTCCATCTACATAGCCATAACCCTACTCAGGGGCTACCTGCTCTCCGGGCAGAGGTCCCTGATTCCGCTGGCCTCGGGCTTCCTCCTTTACGGGGTCCTCTGCCTCGCGGCCATCGCAGTCATGGTCGGGAATCCCACGAGGAGGGCATTTATTCACACGAGGTTCCTGCTAGACTGGCTCAGGCCCATAGCTTATGCGCTGATCCTGGCCGCCTACCTAGGCTGGCCAGCACCCTTGCTGGTGGTCCTCCTCCCCAACGGGGTCTCGGCGGGCCTCCTCGGCATCACGGGCGTCCTGGCCTTCCTGAGGATCGAGGGTTGGCCGTGGAGGATCCTCACGCCTCTGGGCTTCTGGATCATCGCCCTCGGCCACGCGTTGGAGGCAACGGATCCCACCGCATTCGCCTACGCAGAACTCCTGCGCTCGGCCGGTCTCATAACCATAGCGGTCGCGGTCTCGGCGCAGGCGAAATGAAGTACCGCAGCAGGCTGAGCATTATACACGACATACTGGCCTCCCTGTACGAGGGGCCGAAGAGGGTGTCGCACCTCGCTAGGGACGCAAACCTCCCCGTCGACAGGCTGAACAGGATCCTCGAGGCCCTGGAGGCGGACGGCATGGTGGGCAGGGACGGCCCCCTCATCTACATGACGGAGAGGGGGAGGGACGCCTTCTTGGAGATAAAGAGGGTCAAGAGAATCCTGGATAGATTAGGAATAAAATAAAAAAGAGAGAATTTTTAGCGCCTGAGCATCCTGGCTGAGAAGGCGTCGGTCTGGACCCAGAGGGCTATGTAGCCGATGACCTCGTCGTTCCCGTTGAGGATCTCGACTGCCCCTATGGTGGCATGGGAGTTCCTGAGGGCTATGGCGACGCTGTAGGCAGGAACTGGGAATCTAGTGTTGTCGGGCAACCTCATGATCCACTTCCTGAGGACGAGGATCCTGGCGTTACCCTCCTCAGTCTGCAGGACCACACCCCAGATGTGGTGGTTACGTACCCTCCTGTGGAAGACCTTGATGACGTCGCCCGTCAGGTTCACCCTCTGCCCCAGGTGTATGCCTCCCGGCAACCTGTGGGCCGGGGCAATCTCGATCTCGGGGTTGTCCTGCTGTGCGGCCAAGGCCGCCAGTGGTGCCGCTGCCAAGACGCTCAGCGCGAGCAAGACCGGAACAAGCTTTCTGGCCTTCATCGGTCCTATCTCCCCGGCTCAATTTATAAAGAAGTCTCACAATTCGTTAGCGAAAGCCATGCCGCTTCCGCTGCAGCAGATCGTGACCCTAGTCGACAAGAGGATATCAGTACTCCTGAAGGACCAGAGGATCCTGGAGGGCAGGCTCGTAGGCTACGACGACTTCATGAACCTGGTCTTGGCTGACACGATAGAGAAGGGGGAGCAGGAGAGGAAGTTGGGCAAGGTCGTCGTCAGGGGTAACAACATCGTTCGCATAGCCCTCGTGGACATCATTTAGAGTAGACGCCTTTGATCGCTCGAACGAGCATTTCGATGTCCACGAGACCGTCCACAGTTGCCCCCGCAGCCCTCTCGTGACCCCCGCCGCCGAAGAGGCGGGATAGGGGCAGCAGGTTGAGCTGGTTCATGGTCCTGAACTCAAGTTTTGTGCTAATCTTTCCGTCCCTTATCCTGTAGAAGCTCACGACTATGATGTCGAAGGGCCCCTCGGGGTGGTCCTTCAGGCTCTCATAAACGACGAAGATGGGCAAGCTCTCTGTGGTCTCGTAGAAAGCCACCTTCAGACCGTCGACCAGGACGATCCTGGTCTTCTTGAGGATCCTAGGCATTATGTTCCTCATCCACTCCTCGAACTCCCTGATCTTCTCGTCGTTTTCCTCAAGGACCTCCTCCAGCCCGCCCTCGGCGAGCTTCTTTGCGAGCCCGTAAAGGGCCGATCCTAGGCTTCTCCCGGAGCGGTTTCTCCTCAGGTATGCTATGTACATCCTGAGCCTTGCCGCCTCCTCGTCCACGATGCTGTTGGTATCTATCTGGTTGGCGATCTCCACAAGGGGGTCCTGCACGCCCAGGTACCTTGCGACGACGGATGCCGCGCTTGGGGCGCTGGGATCCACGATAACTTCCACGTTCTCGGGCGGCTCACCCACCTCCCACCTGTGATGGTCGATCCACGTGGCCTTCCGAAAGAGGGACGCCGCCCTCAGGGCCAGGGGGCTGCCCGATATGTCGGTCACGAAGAGTTCCTCCTCGTGGTATTTCGGCACGAGCTGACAGATGTCGTGGAGGATCCTTGTTGGGGAGGAGAACCTGGCGGGCATCTCCCCCCTCGCCCTCAGGAGGAGGGCCAGCGAGATCACGCCGTCGGCGTCGAGGTGGGTGATGAACGGCATCCCCAAAGGATACTCAATTTCGGATATTAAGCGGTCCAGTGAGCATCTCGCCAAGGAGGTATATGGATCCGGTGACCACGATCCTGTCGCAGAGGGACGAGGCCACCTCCAGCGCCCTCCAGTGGTCGGACTCCCAGAGCACCCAGGGGCACCACCTCAGGGCCCTCTGGGCAAGGACGTCCGGGGGTACCGCCCTCTTGTAGTGGGGTGCCGTCGCGATGATGGCCCTGGCGTGTGGGGAGATGGTCCTCAGGAATCCGTCCACGTCCTTGTCCCTCATGATGCCGAAGATGAAGCAAGCGGGACTCATGCCCACGTCCATCATGGTCCTGGTGAGCGTGATCGCGGAGTCCGTGTTGTGGGCGGCGTCGACGACGACGATCGGCCTCTTCCGTACGACCTCGAACCTCCCCGGCCACCATACCTCCCCCAACCCCCTTTCCGCGTACTCCTCCAGGCCCATCTCCTCCGCCACCACGATGGCTATGGAGGCATTGAGGGCCTGGTGTCTCCCGATGAGGGGGATCCTCACGCGGTACTCCCTCCTCCCCCTCGCCGTGAAGCGCGTGCCGTCCAGGGAGGTCTCCAGGTCGAGGATCCTGATCCTCTCGCCCACCTTTATCAGGGGGGAGCCCCTCCCCCTCGCGACAGCCTCTATTATCGAGAGACCCCTATCGGCCCCCGTGACGACGGGGATCCCCGGCTTGACGATGCCCGCCTTTTCCCAGGCTATGCTCTCTATGGTCCCCCCAAGGCGGTCGGCGTGGTCCGACCCTATCATCGTGATGACCGTCATGGTAGGCCTGACCACGTTGGTTGCGTCCAGTCGACCGCCCAGGCCGACCTCGACCACGGCGTAGTCCACCCCCCTGTCTGCGAACTCCATGAAGGCGATGGCCGTGGTGATCTCGAAGAAGGTCGGCTGCCTGGACAGGGACTCAGCTGCCATGGCCCTGATGTGTGGCAGGAGCTCGTAGTAGTGCTTCTCCAGCCTCGAGTATGGTATCCCCGCCCCGTCAACGATGATGCGCTCGTTGAACTGCCTCAGGTGCGGCGACGTGTACAGCCCCACCCTGAATCCCGCCCTCCTCAGAATGGAGTATATCATGGCGGAGGTGCTCCCCTTCCCCTTGGTGCCGGTGACGTGTATGGCCTCGAACTCGAGGTGGGGATCCCCGACCCTGGAGAGGAGCTCCCTGATGTTCTCCAGGTTCAGCTTGCTACCGAACCTTAGGTAGGAGTAGAGCTCCTTGACGATGGGGGGCTCCTCCACCCCCGACCAATGGTCCATGGTTATATACGGGTTTTGAGTGGAAGGAGCGTGAACAGGGTGCTGGCCCTCCTCACGGGCCGCAACGACGGTGAGTTCGAGGCCCTCATCAGGAGCGCGGGGTGGGAGATAGTCGGGAGGCTCAGGGTCAGGAGGAGATCCTCCTCCCACTGGATAGGGAGGGGGAAGCTGGAGGAGGTGAAGGGTCTCGTCCAGGAGCTCTCACCGGACATCGTGGCCATTAACGCGGACCTGCGCTCGGCCCAGTGGTACAACCTGAGGAAGGAGCTAGGGGTGGAGGTCCTGGACAGGCTCGGGGTGATCCTCAGGATCTTCAGGGACAGGGCCAGCAGCAGGGAGGCCAAGCTCCAGGTGGAGCTCGCAATTCTGAGGTACGAGATACCGCACGTGAAGGAGTACGTGAGGAGGGTCAGGATGGGGGAGCACCCCGGGTTCATGGGCGGGGGCGAGTACGGGATCGAGCCCCACGTCCACGAGATCAGGAGGAGGATTGCGAAAATAAGGAGGGAGCTGGAGAAGGTCAGGGCCGACAGGAGGAGGAAGAGGGAGAGGAGGAGGGAGCTGGGCTTCAGGCTCGTCGCCGTGGTTGGGTACGCCAACGCGGGGAAGAGCACCCTAGTCCGGGCCCTGACGGGGAAGGACGTGCCCGTGGACGACCGCATGTTCACGACCCTGCAGGTGGCGACGGGAAGGATGTGCGACGGCGTCCTGGTGACGGACACGGTGGGCCTCGTCTCAGACCTCCCCCCGTGGGTCCTGGAGGCGTTCAAGGCAGCCATCGAGGAGGCGGTTGAGGCGGACGCCATCGTGGTCGTCGTCGACGCAAGCGAGCCCGTTGAGGAGGTCGGAAGGAAGGCCCAGGCGATCTACGAGATCCTCTCCGGCATGGGGCTCGAAAAGCCCGTGATTCTCGCCCTGAACAAGGTGGACGTCGCGGACGGCCTGGAGGAGAAGGCGAGGATCCTCATCCCCCTCTTCGGCCGCGTCATTCCCATCTCCGCCCTGAGGGGGGACGGCCTCCCGGATCTGAGGAGGGAAATCTTTAAGGTGCTGGGGCTGGTAGGGTCCTACGAGCCCCCGATGTACACCTAAAACTATTTTTCACGTCCTCCGGAATCGGAGCATGTGCCCCTCTTCAGGACGGACCCATCGAGGATATTCGCGGACCGCAGGGCCCTGGATCCCTCCTTCATCCCCTCAAGGCTCCCCCACCGAGAGGAGGAGGTAGAGCGCCTGGTCCTCGACCTCTCCCCGGCGGCGAGGGGGGAGAGGCCCACCAACGTCCTGATCTACGGGAAGACCGGGACGGGGAAGACTGCGGTGACGAGGTTCGTGGGCAGGGCCCTGAACGAGGAGTCCGGGGGGAGGGCGAAGTACGTGCACGTGAACTGCGAGATCTCGTACACCCCTTTCCTGGTCCTGACAAAGATCCTATCCGAGCTTCGGGGCGGCCAGCCGGAGGCCTACACCGGGTTTTCCCAGGACTACGTCTACGGGAAGATACTGTCCGCCGTTTCCGCCTCAGGCGTCTCGCTCGTCGTCGCCCTGGACGAGATGGACCGGCTCATGGCCAGGGGGGGTGAGGGCCTCCTGTACCTCCTGCTGGATGCCAACGAGAGGCTGGATAGCGGCTCCATAGGCGTCATAGGGATTGCGAACGACATCGGTATCACGAGGGGCCTAGACCCTAGGGTTCGGAGCAGGCTGTCCGAGGACAAGATCGTGTTCCCTCCCTACACCACCACCCAGCTCATGGACATCCTGAGGGACAGGGCGAGGGTGGCCCTCAGGCCGGGTACCTGGGACGATGGGGTGCTCGAGCTCATAGCGCTTACCGCCGCGGCCGAGCACGGGGACGCCAGGAGGGCTATTGAGCTCCTCCGCCTGGCTGGGGACATAGCGGACTCCAGGGGCTCGGACAGGATCACGGAGGAGCACGTGGTCGAGGCCAGGCGCAGGGCGGAAGAGGACTACCTAAGGAGGCTGGTGGAGACCCTCCCCCTGCACCAGAAGGCGGTCCTGATGGCGATCTGCGAGCTCTTGAACAGGGGAGCACCCATGATAACCATGTCCGTCCTTTACGGGGCATACTCGAACATAGTTTCCTTCGCAGGCCTCCAGCCCCTCACCCAGAGAAGGGTCAGGGACTTCGTCCACGACCTGGCGACCATGGGCCTGATCTCCGCAGAGGTCCGTTCCTTCGGCAGGGAGGGGAGGACCACGGTGGTAACGGCGAAGTCGGATCCGGCCAAGCTCAGGCAGATCCTGCTCCAGGACGAGCTTCTTGGCTCCCTAGGGGGAGGGGGTTTCGGGGGTCAGAGAACCTTACTCTGACGCTTTCAGGGCGTACTCCGCGAAGTAGTCTATGGGATAGGCCCCCACTAGCTGGAGATCCTCCCGATCGTTGAAGACCGTGTGGGGGACGCCCTGGACGTTCCACTTGTCTGCGAGCTCCGTGAACTCCATGGCCTCAACGACCTCGCTTCGAATGTTCTCGTTGAACAGGGCGAAGCGGAAGATTATGGTCGCGACCTTGGGGCAGTAGGGGCAGGACGGCGTCACGAATTCCCTAATCACAACTCTCTTCCTCACACCGGACAGCTTTTCCTTTATCTTCTTGGGGAGCCTCGTTGCCTCTCCGACCCTCCCCGTGCCTACGTCCTCGATGATGCCCACGATGGGGCCAAATTCGTACCCTGCTGGGATCCCGAAGTACCTGATGTTGGTGTCCCTGTCCCCATCCAGGATTGCGATGGCCGGGACGCCGTAGATCCCGAACTGTGAGCTCTCATAGGCGTCCCTGGCTACGTCGTATACCTGGAGATTGATGAGGTCGGAGAGGGAGGCCAGTTCCTTCATGAGGTCCAGCGTGAGGCCGCAGTACTGGCAGTTCGGCCCCACGAATGTAGCTATCCCCACCTCCCTCTCCAGCACGGCCTCGAACCTCTCCTTGATTTCCCTCTTGACGCTCTCTGATAGCATACCGTTCCCTACTGGACCCAGATTTTAACTCTTTTCGAGCAGCTTGGATACATCGAACTCCCCGGCGACGACCGGGGCCTCGAGTTCGAAGTTCTCCAGGACCTGGGGATGGATTTCGCCCACGACGCCGACGCCCTCCCCGTCGACCAGGATCTCCGCGACCCTACCGGCTATCATGGAGGGCCTACGCCCAGCCCTCCTACCCCATTCAAGGCCGAGGGAGGCCATGAGGCCGGAGACTACGGAGAGACCCTCCGCCAGGCCGGCCCTAGGATGCATGACTGCGAATGCCAGCAACTTCCTCGTACCCTCGGGGGTTGCGGCATCTCCGACCTCGAATACCCTTATGGGCATCTCCCTCCCCCTGTTGGAGGACAGAACCGCCAGGATGGAGGGGAGAAGCCCCGTCCTGAGGATGGTATGTTCCTCGGTGATCGGGTTCTCAAGCACAACCGCATCCCCCCTGGGCTCGAGCATGAGGTCGAACTCCCTCCTGGGCGAGGTGAGGGTGAGGGTGGTCACCTCGAGGAAGCCCATCCCAATCATGGAGATCCTGATCTTCCTTACCAGGCGCCGCCAGGGGAGGGGCCTCCCTATCGTGTACCCTTTGGGCAACCTGGGCTCCAGCGCCCCGAGGCCCAGGCCCTTCTCCACCTCCTCAACCAGGTCGACCGGGCCGAAGATGTCCGTCCGGTAGGCGGGGACGAAGGCGTCGGCGCCCTTCGGGGTGATCCTCATCCTGAACAGGGCGATGTTTATGGCCTTCCCCTTCAGGTTTGGCAGCCCTAGCAGGGAACGCACAAGGTCCCTGTCGAACCTCACGGTCTCAGGCTCCAGGTCGGGGCTCCTGGGCATGGCACCGCCTTTGAGGGTAACGAACTCCGGCGATCCCCCCCTCTCGACGAGCGCTGTGGTGACGATGTTCAGGGTCTTGGAGACCGCCCTCAGATCGGTACCGGTAACGTCGATCAGGAAGTTCCTGGTATCCTCGGTGACCGCGGTCCTCGCGGAGTTTATGATGGGAGGGAAGGAGATTACACCCTTTTCGTCGAGGATCACCGGGTGCTCCTCACCCAGGATGTGGCCATACTCCCTCCCCTTTGGGTGTTCCCTTAGGATCTCCGAGGTCGATAGCCTCCTCCTCATCCCCAGTGGGACGAATTTGTCCTTCTTCGCCGGCCTGTACATCAGCCTCCCCTCCACCCTGTCCAGATCGTGGATCCCTATGGCCACCTTCCTCCTCCTTCTCCCGTAGGTGGCGTGGAGCTTCTCCTGGAGCTCCATGAGGGACCTTATCCCTGCGTCGTCGAGCCTGACGCCCTTCACGACGGAGAACAGGACGTAGGGCCTGGACCTGACCCCCCTGACCTTCGCGAGGATGCCCGAGTCCCCCAGCCTGTACTTGGGGCACCCCAGCTCGATCTCGAGGAGTCCCTTGATCGCCCTCGCCAGGCCCTCGACGCTGTACAGATCCGGTCTATCGGGGTTCACGTCGATGAGGGCGTAGTCCCCCTCGTAGCCCTTCAGCTCCTCCCCCAGCCTCTCGACCAGGGGAGGGAGCTCGAACTCCGCCCCCACCATCTCCCTCAGGGTGGGCACGTGGATCCTGACTACGGCCATCCCAGCACCTCCAGCGCGTACTGGACCATGAGGGGCAGGATCAGGGTCGCGTCCCCCACCACCGTGATGCTGGGCGCGCCCTTCTTAAGCTTTCCCCAGCTGACGGCCTCCCTTGGCCTGGCGCCGGAGAGGGATCCGTCCCACTCCGGGGCCGTGGTCACGTAGACGGCGTAGTCTAGGCCGTCGATGAACTGAGCCCACCAGATGGTGTGGTGCTTGGAGATCCCGCCGCCGACGACGAGGGCGCCAAGGCGTCCCGCCTCGAAGACGAAGTCCGCCAGGTACTCCTCGTCCCTCAGGATGTCGACCACGAACTCGGGGTGGAGCTGCCTGAAGCTCCAGAGCTGGGAGCCGAAGGCCCCGTCCGTGATTCCCGGGACGAAGACGGGGATCCTGTGCCTGCTGCACCAGTATAGGATTGAGTCCTCCCCGAGCTTGGAGCCCACGTGCCATATGAGGTCCCTGGGTGCCCATCTATCGGAGATCTCCAGGGCCTCAAGGAATATGGGGGTAAGTTTCTCCTCCAGGAGGGGGCCGTAGTTCCTCAGGGGCACGAGCACGTTACCCAGTCTGTGATAGCCCTTCTCCGCCAGCTCCGCATCGTCGAGGTAGAAGGAGCCGTGATAGTACTTGGCGAAGTGCCTGGCGATGTCGTGGTCCAGGGTCCCTGCGGTGGTGACAACGGCGTCCACCAGCCTCCTCCTCACGAGCTCCCTGAAGACGCCCCTAAGTCCCGTGGCCACCAAGTTTGCAGTGAAGCTCAGCATCACCTTTGCGTTCTCGTCCTTGATCATCTCCACAAGGATCCTGGCCCCCTCGGCGAGGTGCGTCGCCATGAAGCCGCCAGCCCTGCCCATGGCCTCGACTAAGTCCTTGACGCTCAGCCCCTCCGAGAGCTCCAGGTCCTCGACGGGCCTCACTTCCCCTCACCCAGCGCCGACGAGAGCTCCTCCACGGGCTCGGGGTGAGCGTCTAGGTAGCACCTGATGGGCTCCAGTACCTCGTTCAGGTGCTTGGCCACGGCCTCCTTCAGGTCGAGGGGGTGTATCTCGCCCCTCCCATAGGCCTCGACCAGCTCCCCCGGCGAGGAGAACGCCCTGGTGCCGGAGGAGGTCTTAACTTCGAACTCGGGGAAGTAGTAGGGTATCAGGATCATCCTAGCGATGTCCAGGACCGGGTTGCCCTTGGGCTCCCTAGGGGGACAGTAGGCCTTCATGATCTTCTTCTCCACGAGCTCCGGTGGGTCGTGCAGGAATATTGCGGACTCCTTGACGCTCTTGGACATCTTCGCCTGGGCAGCGTCCATCCTGCTGGGACCTTTGAGGGAGCTCAGGAGTGCGGTGTGCAGGGCGATTGGCTTTCTCAAGCCAAGCTTACCCGCGACGTCCCTGGCCAGCATGTGGGCGTGCCTCTGGTCCATGCCCCCGTAGGCGACGTGGACCCTGAGGTGGAAGATGTCGGCCACCTGCATGAACGGGTAGAGGATCTTGGAGGAGTCAAGCTCCGCGTCCTCCTCCCTCCTCCCCATGATGGTCATGGCCCTCTTCGCCCTCTTGAGGGTCGTCACCTTTGCAATCCTGATCACCTTCTCCCAGTAGGAGGGATCGGAGACGATCTCGGAGGCGTAGACGAACCGAGCGCCCACCCCGACGGCCCTAAGGGCGTCTATCAGGTGCTCGGCCGCGAGTCCGATGAGCGTCATGTCCCCTCCGAGTTTGTCGTTGATCATGGCGTGCCAGTCAGCCAGGAGGACGGTCATCTTGATGCCGGCTCCCTCCAGGTCCTTGATCTTGTTCCCGCACACGAGGCCGGTGCCGATGTGGACGAAGCCCGAGGGCTCGAAGCCTATGTAGCCGAGACCACCCCTTCTCAGCCTCCTCTCGAACTCCTCCCTCGTCACGACCTCGACCACGTTGGTGAACACGTCCGCCATTCCTGCCCAAGGAAAGGTCCATTTAACATTTTAATTTGGGTACTGCCTGAAGCCGTGTGCGGGTACCAGAGGAGGTCGTGAGGAGGCTCAGGAAGCAGGGCTACTACATCGTCGGCAGGCACAGCGCGGTCAAACTCTGCCACTGGACCAAGGAGAGGCTCAAGGGAGGGAAACCCTGCTACAAGGGAACCTTCTACGGGATCCAGTCCCACAGGTGCCTCCAGATGACTCCTGCCCTGTTCAACTGCAACCTCAACTGCCTTTACTGCTGGAGGATGCACAACTTCGTGGATGCCATCGTTGAGGATCCCGATGATCCCGCCTTCATAGTGGAGGAGTCGATTAAGGGGCAGAGGGTCCTCCTCTCCGGGTATAAGGGGAATCCGAAGGTCCCGAGGAGGCTGTGGGAAGAGGCCCAGGAGCCGAAGCACATGGCCATCTCCCTGACCGGGGAGCCCACCCTCTACCCCCGCCTAGGGGAGCTGATTGAGGAGGCCCACAAGAGGGGCATGACGACGTTCTTGGTGACCAACGGGACAACGCCGGAGGTCCTCAGGGACCTAGATCCCCTACCCACCCAGCTGTACGTGACCGTGGCGGCCCCCAACGAGGAGGTCTTCCGCAGGCTCCAGCTCCCACCCAGGCCCGGATTGTGGCAGAAGCTCATGGAGACGCTGGAGTTGCTCCCGTCCCTGGACACCAGAATCACCATCAGGCACACTCTTGTCGAAGGCTGGAACCTGGGGTACGTGGACGAGTACGCGAAGCTGGACGAAAAGGCGGATCCGGACTTCATAGAGCCCAAGGGATACATGTATGTTGGGTGGTCCAGGCTGAGGCTCAGGGCCGAGAACATGCCCACCCACGAGAGGATCATGTGGTTTGCCAGGGAGCTGGCCGAGCGCTTGGGCTACAGGATATACGCGGAGAGGCCTGAGTCCAGGGTTGCCATGCTCACCAAGCACGATGATGAATCGAAGATCAAGCTGAGGCTGCAATGACGCCTCCCCAAGAGGAGGCCAGGGCTAGGAGGGTCTCCAGGATCGCGGAACTTCTGGAGATCCCCTTATTCGTTCCCCCCTCCGACAGGAGAATCCTCAAGTTCTCCCCCTTTGGCGGTAATGGCCTCTTGCTCTCGGAGGACCCCATCCTCTTCTCCCCCTTCGAGGTGGAGCCCCCGGACTACCTGGAGCTCCGCGTCGGGGATCCGGTCGAGGAGCTCTCGAGGCTCGAGGAGCTCATGGTGACTTCGGAGACCCCCTATGGCGTCCTCTCGAGGCTTGAAGGAACGAGGATCCTCGACGGGGAGCCCGTCCTTAAGGAAGTCCTCTCGGTCCCCCTTGAGGGGGACGTCCGTTTTCTGGAGTCCGTGGCAGAGAGGGCCGATAAAGCCCTCTCGAGGGCCTTCGAGGAGCTCTCCACCGGCATGTCCAGGAGGGAGTTGGAGGCGTCCATCCAGGCGAGGGCGTGGGAGGTGGGATTGAGGTGCGATGTAGCGATCGCCATCGGGGAGGAGTCCTTCTCCCCCCTAGGGCCAAGGGAAGATAGGGTGGTCGAGAAGGGGGACGTACTTCTGATGAGGGCGATGTTCGAGGACGAGGGTTACACGATCCCCTACGTCAGGACCTTCCTGACGGAGAGGGACTTCGAGGTGGAGAACAGGTTGGGCATGGTTATGCAGGCCCTCAGGGATGCAGTCTCCCTCGTCTCCCCCGGATACCCGTCGGCCGAGGTGAGGGACGCCCTGGTGGACGCCCACAGGAGGTTCGGCTTCTCCGGCCCGGCCGTTCCTGCATCCCCTGCCGGCGGTTTCTCAGCTCCCGCCTTCGAGCCTTACGAGGTCCTCCAGCGAAACCAGGTATTCACGCTCTTTGCAGCAGTACCCGCTAGAAAGTCCCTGATCTCGTGGAGCGCGACGGTTCTCGTATCGATACCTGTCCGAATCCTGGATCGCTTCGGGCTTGGCTGATCACCTAGGGGCGAACTTGTAGCCGTAGTGGATGATTCCAGACGCCCCTTCCTGCCTGATCCTCCTGAAGACCATGCGGACGGGCATCCCTATGTAGACCTCATTGGGCTCGGCATCCACGATCTGCCCGGTGACCCTCGGTCCCTCCTCCAGCTCAATGATGGCAAGGATGTAGGGCTTCTGGAGCTTGAACGCATTCATCCCGGAGTGCACGATAGTGTAAGTGTACACGGTCCCGTTCCCGCTGAGCTGGAGCTTCTCCATATTCCCTATGCTCTTCCTGCCGCAGTTGGGGCAGACGCTCCTGGGAGGGAAGTAGATTCTGCCGCAGATCTTGCATTTGGTCGCCACGAGCCGGTACCTGTGCTCCCTCTCCCTCCAGTGCCTTGGAACCACCATCACTTCTCCCTCCTGAAGAGGTTAATCGCTATCGTGGCCCCCGTCCCGCCGATGCTCTGGATTAAGGCCTTCTCGGCGTCGGGGACCTGCCTCTTCCCGGCCTGGCCCCTCAGCTGCCAGACGGCCTCCACGGCCTGACCAACGCCGGTGGCGCCCACCGGGTGGCCCTTGGCCTTGAGGCCGCCGGAGGGGCTCAGGGGTAGATCGCCGTCCATGGACAGGATCCCCTCCTCAACAAGGCTGGCCCCTTTCCCCCTTTCCGCCAGGCCCAGGTCCTCGAGGGTCACGATGGGGAGGAAGGAGAAGGCGTCGTGAAGCTCGAGGAGGTCCAGATCCCTCACCTCCATCCCCGCCATCCTGAAGGCCTTCCTGGAGGCGTGGACGTTGGCCGCCAGCGTGATGAGGCTCGGTCTGTCGTGCATTCCAATGTAGTCGGTGGCGACGGCAGAGCCCGCGAGCTCCACGACGGTATCGTAGTTCTTCCTGGCGTAGTCGAGGGGTGCTAGGATGATGGCTGCTGCCCCGTCGCTGACAGGTGCTACGTCGAGGAGGTGGAACGGCTCCGCGATGGGAGGGGAGTTCAGGACGTCGTCCACCGTTATCCTCCTGTGGAAGTGTGCATCTGGGTTGTTCATGGCATTTTCGTGCATCATGACGGGTATCATGGCCATCTGCTCCCTGATGTCCCCGTACTCGTACATGTACCTCTTGGCCATCATGGCCACCAGCGCGGGGAAGGTGGCGCCGAAGAAGGCCTCCCACTCCCTGTCGGAGGCCCCGGCTAGGATCTCCTTGGACATGTCGACTCCCACGTCCGTCTGCTTCTCGACGCCCCCAACGAGGACGATGTCGTACATGCCGCTGGCCACCAGGTTGAAGCCGACGTGTATGGCAGCCCCTCCGGACCCGCAGGCGGCCTCGACCCTGATTGCTGGTATGTGCCTGTCCGCGATCCCAGAGAAGTCCGCTATGAGGGCACCAATGTGGTCCTGCCCCGTGTAGGAGCCGGCGCTCATGTTCCCCCCCACGATAGCGTCCAGATCCTCGGAGGAGATGCCAGCGTCCTCTAAGGCCCTAAGGCCCGCCTCCACCGCCAGCTCCCTGATGCTCTTCTCCCAGTGCTCGCCGTACTTCGTCTCACCAACCCCAATAACTGCTACTCTCCTCATTCCTCATCACCCATCAGGATTTTCCCCCTATACTTCGCGTAAATCGCGTAGTCCACGAACCTTCCCCTCTCTATGAGCTCGTCCACGGTTGGCACCCCGTCGACCCTGATAGCCTCTATATTCTCCGTCACCGTGAAGTCGAAGGCGTCGCTGCCTGCGCCGCTCCCGAAGGAGACGGCGAGGATCCTCTGTCCCGGCTCGGCCTTGTCCAGGACCCTTGCCAGGCCCATGAGCATGGAGGCCGCATACGTGTTTCCAATCTTGTTCACAACTATGCCGGGTAGTATTTTCTCCTTGGGGAAGCCTAGCCTCTTCCCAGCGCTCAGGGGGAACTTGGTGTTGGGCTGATGGAATATGGCGAAGTCGTAGTCCTCTGGGCCGGTCCCCATCTTCTCCATGAGGCCCCTGGCGGCCATGAGGATGTGCTTAAAGTAGGCTGGCTGGCCGGTGAACCTGCCCCCGTGCCTGGGGTAGGGCCTGCCAGCCCTCCTCCAGAAGTCCGGGGTGTCCGTGGTGACGCTGTGGAAGCCGTTGAGCCTCGCTATAACCCCCTGAGAGCCCACGATGAAGGCCGCGGCCCCGGACGCGGCCGTGTACTCGAGGGCGTCGCCCGGCGCCCCCTGGGCGGTGTCGCTGCCGACCGCGAGGCCGAAGCGGGCCATACCGGACTTAACCATGGCCATGGCCGAGATGAGGCCGGCCGTCCCCGCCTTGCAGGCGAACTCCAGGTCAACGGCCATCACGTGCGGGGAGGCCCCCAGGGCGTCCGCGAGGATGGATGCGGTGGGCTTGACGGCGTAGGGGTGCGACTCCGATCCGACGTAGATGACGTCGATGTCCGCAGGGTCCCCTCCCCACCTCCTGATCGCATACCTGGAGGCCTCCACAGCCATGGTGCAGGCGTCCTCGTCGGGCCCCGCAACCGCCTTGGACTCCACCAGCAAACTCTTCTTGGCCCTGTTGGGGTCCTCCCCCCAGACCCTCGCTATCTCCCCCGTGTCGATCCTGAACCTCGGTATGTAGGCCCCGTAACTTACTATCCCCACCATTACGCCACCAAAACCCCCGGGAAGTTAATAAATTAACGAAGTGAGTATTCGGCATATGCCGAATCATAAAATGTGAAAAATGTGATCTGGAATTCACCCCCCAGTGGCGGGGAAGGTCATCTTGGAGATGCGGGGCATCGTAAAGCGCTTCCCTGGGGTCGTTGCCAACGACCACATTGACTTCGACCTCAGGGAGGGGGAGATTCACGCCCTCCTTGGGGAGAACGGGGCAGGGAAGACAACGCTAATGAACATCCTCTACGGCATCCACCAGCCGGACGAGGGGGAGATTCTCATAGACGGCAGGCCCGTGAAGCTCAGGAGCCCCAGGGATGCAATAGCCCTGGGCATCGGGATGGTGCACCAGCACTTCAAGCTGGTCGAGAAGCACACGGTGGCCGAGAACGTTGCCCTCGGGTACGCCAGGAGGGTCTTCAAGCCCCTGGAGGACGTAAAGGGGAAGATCCTGGAGTACGGGGAGAGATACGGCCTCAGGGTGGACCCCGATGCCTACGTCTGGCAGCTCTCCGCCGGCGAGAAGCAGAGGGTGGAGATCATCAAGGCGCTCTTCGCCGGGGCCAGGATCCTCATCCTCGATGAGCCCACGTCCGTGCTCACACCACAGGAGTCGGAGGAGCTGTTCCATATCGTGAAGAAGATGAGGGAGGACGGGAAGTCCATCATTTTCATAACGCACAAGCTCAGGGAGGTCATGGAGGTCGGGGACAGGGCGACGGTGCTCAGGAAGGGGAAGAAGGTTGCAACCCTCGAGGTCTCCAAGACGAATCCCAGGGAGCTGGCGAGGCTCATGGTCGGGAGGGAGGTGTTATTCGAGATCGAGAGGCCAGAGAAGGAGATCGGCGAGGTCGTCCTGAGGGTCGAGGACCTTTGGGTCCTAAACGACAAGGGACTCCCCGCGGTCCGCGGCGTCAGCTTCGAGATCAGGAAGGGGGAGATCTTCGGGATAGCCGGCGTGGCCGGGAACGGGCAGAGGGAGCTGGTGGAGGCGCTCACCGGTCTTAGGAGGGTCGAGAAGGGCAGGATAATCCTCATGGGGAGGGACGTAACCAACGCCGATCCAGGGACCCTCTTCGCCCTGGGCGTGTCTCACATCCCGGAGGAGAGGATAAAGATGGGCATCGTCCCCAACCTGACGGTCATGGAGAACATGATCCTGAAGATGGAGTGGAGGCAACCCTTCCGAAAGGGCCTCTTCCTCGACTTCGACACCATTCAAAGCTATTCCGAGGAGAGGGTCAGGGAGTTCGACATCTACACCCCCTCGGTCAGGGTCCCGGCGAGAACCCTTTCAGGCGGGAACATTCAGAAGCTGATCCTCGCCAGGGAGATCTCGGTCTCCCCCAAGGTAATCATAGCCGCGCATCCGACCTACGGGCTGGACGTGGCCGCGACGGAGTACATCAGGAACAGGCTGGCGAAGGAGGCAGCTGGGGGCGCCGCTATCTTCCTAATATCCGAGGAGCTGGATGAGATCTTCCAGCTCTCCGACCGCTTCGCGGTCATGTTCAACGGCGAGTTCATGGGGGTAGTCAGGCCCGGGGAGCTCACCAGGGAGGAGGTAGGTCTCATGATGATGGGGAAGAGGCTGGAGGAGGTGAGGGGCGGTGCCTGACGGCACGAGGTTCGCGAGGATCCTCCCCTACAGGGTGAGGCTCGAGCCCAGGGTGGAGGTCCCCAGGACCTTCGAGATCCAGGTGAGGATTCTGGCGATCCTCCTATCCCTGGCCATCATGACCATAGTCTTCCTCAGCCTCCACATCAACCCGATTAGCGCCTTCAAGGCCATGTTCCTCTACGCCTTCGGCAAGGGCATACTCTCCACCCTGAGCAGGGCCATGACCCTGGTGCTGATCGCCATCGGCCTGTCGATGGCCTTCAGGTCCCTCTTCTGGAATATCGGCGCTGAGGGGCAGTATCTCGTAGGAGCCATCACCGCCTTCGGCATTGGCCGCCTCTTTCCCAACCTGAGTGGCTACGCCCTGATCCCCCTCATGCTCCTCGGGGGCTTCGCCGCCGGTGCCCTCTATGGGCAGCTCCCCGCGATCCTCAAGGTCAAGCTGAAGGTGAACGAGGTCATCACGACCCTTATGCTCAACTACATTGCCATCAGGCTCCTGTATTACCTAGTCTACGGCCCGTGGAACGTGAAGGAGGTCGTGGGTGGCGTCGAGTACACGGGATACGCTGTGACCAACAACATACCGTATCAGGCCCAGCTCTCGACCGTGGGCAACTCCACTCTCTCCTACGCTATGATGGGCCTCGTGGCGGTCTTCCTGATTGCGGAGTACCTGATCATGGAGAGGACCCCGTTGGGCTACGACTTCAAGGTCATAGGGGACAACCCGGAGGCCGCCCGATACGCCGGCATGCGCTTCCTCCGCCTCACCATGATCCTCATGCTCCTCAGCGGCGGCCTGGCGGGCCTCGCGGGGGCCGGGGAGCTCATGGCAAACCAGCACAGGCTCAGGCCCGGCTTCGCTTCCGGCTTCGGCTTCACGGCAATCATCATTGCCTGGCTCGGCGGAACTAATCCGATAGGCATCCTTCTCGCCGGAATCTTCATAGCTGGTATCATAATCGGTGGATACAACTTTCAGATCTCCACGGGTTTGCCTGTGGGATTCGTTGGCATCTTTCAGGGAGTCCTTTTGTTCTCAGTTCTGTTCGGGGAGTTTCTCCGGAGGTATAAAGTGAAATTTGAGAGGTGGTGAAGATGAACGTTCAGATTTTGAATTTTATAATATATCAAGCGATGAAATCCGGTACTCCGCTCCTCCTGGCCACCCTCGGTGAGATCTATGCTGAGCGTGCGGGAATCCTCAACTTAGGTATCGAGGGCATGATGGCCTTTGGGGCTGTGGTGGGCTTTGGAGTGGCATACACCACGGGAAACCCGTGGCTGGGGCTCCTCCTCGGCGCCCTGGCAGGAGCCCTCATTTCCCTAATCCATGCCTTCTTCAGCATATCACTTCGCGTCAACCAGGTCGTCTCCGGCCTGGCCCTCGTCATCCTCGGCCTGGGCATACACTCCGTCATGGGGAAGCCGTACGTGGGACAGAAACTCTCCAACACGATCACGGGCATCATATCCCCCAGCTTGGCCCAGATACCGGTCGTAGGCTCCATCATCGTCCAGGATCCCATAGCCTTCCTGGGCCTAGCCCTTTCCGTAGTCCTCTGGTACGTCCTCTTCAAGACTAAGTATGGGATCATTCTCAGATCAGTTGGCGAAAATCCAGCGGCTGCGGACGCCCTTGGCATCAACGTCTACAAGGTTAGGTATTTGGCCACGATCTTCGGAGGCCTCATGGCCGGCCTCGCGGGCGCGTACCTCTCAATCATCTTCAGGCCCTCTTGGACGGAGGGCATAACTGCGGGCATGGGGTGGATTGCCATCGCCCTGACCATCTTCTCCCTGTGGAACCCAATCCACGCCCTCTGGGCCTCCTACTTCTTCGGCGCCATTTCCGCGAGCCAGTACCTCCTCCAGGGGAAGGGAATCCCTGTGGACATCCTGGGCATGATGCCCTACATCTTCACCCTGGTCATAGTGGTCATCGCCTCTCTAGCGCAGCTGAAGAAGAGGATTGGGGCACCCGAGGCCCTCGCCGTTCCCTACGTTAGGGGACAAAGCTAATTCTCCCCTTTTAATTTTGGAAAGTTTTAAGTTTTTTAAAGGCATATTCCAAGCTGATGAACACGACGGGTTGGATAACCATAGTGGTAGTGGTGGCGATAGTCTTCGGCCTAATAGGCTACTTCGCCGCCCCCAAGGGTGAAACGAAGGTCATAACCAAACCTCCGACCCTTAAGGCTGCCTTCATCTATGTGGGAGACATAGGAGACTACGGCTGGACACATGCCCATAACGTGGGTAGGCTCTGGGTAGAGCAGCACTTCAGCTGGCTGAACACGACCTATGTTGAGAACGTCGGTGCCGAGGACGCCAGGCAGGTCATAGAGAACCTCATCTCCCAGGGATACACGGTCATCTTCGGCACCTCCTTCGACCACATGATCCCGATGAAGGAGGCGGCCGAGAACCACACTGATATCATCTTCTTCCACTGCTCAGGGTACATCAGGAGGCCCAACATGGGCACCTACATGGCCGACTTCTACCAGCTCTACTACCTCAACGGCCTTATGGCTGGCGCCCTGACGAAGACCAACAAGATCGGATACGTTGCCGCCCACACGATCCCTGAGGTTGTCAGGCACATTGACGCCTTTGCCTTGGGGATCAAGGAGGTCAACCCGGATGCCAAGGTCTACGTGAGGGTCATCCACGCCTGGTATGACCCTGAGAAGGCGCAGTCTGCGGCAAACGCCCTCTTGGCAGAGGGCGCAGATGTTCTAGCCTTCACCGAGGACTCCCCCACGGTCCTGCAGACCCTCGAATCCAAGATGAAGGAGACAGGTACCCAGTATTATGGCTTCTCCCACTACAGCCCAATGCAGGACATCGCCCCCAATGTCACCGTCAGCGGGCAGCTGGTGCACTGGGAGGTCATCTACGCCGACATCCTCAGCAAGGTCTATGCTGGCCTGTACACGAACACGAACCTCCAGGACGTCGACTATTGGGGACTCCTTGACTCCGGCGCCGTCGAGCTCGGCGGCAAGCCCGGCGTACCCATAAACCCCAAGTTCGTCAACGACCTCAAGTCCGTCACCGTAACCGATAAGCTCACCGGCGAGGAGCTCTCCGTCTACGACCTCGTGATGCGCAGGCTCGACCAGATGAAGGACAAGCAGATGGTCTTCGACCCGTTCGAGGCCTACAACGAGCCCATCATGGGCTGGCCCAAGGACGGCAGTCCGGAGGACCTGCAGGAGATGATCCCAGTCGGCCACAGGCTCACCTACCACGAGCGCCTGGTCATCGACTGGTGGGTCGACAACGTGGTCTCTGTTGGCGAGTGAGCTTCACACACCCTTTTTTATTTTTTGTTAAAGATTTTTCATCGTGAAGGTGAAAGTTTTCGTAAACGGCTATGGGACTATAGGCAAGAGGGTTGCCAGGGCTGTTTCCCTCCAAGACGATATGGAGGTGGTCGGCGTCAGCAAGCTGAAGGCTGACTGCTTCGCCAGGGAGGCGGCTTCCAGGTTCCCCCTTTACGGAATAGGGGATCTGGAAAAGTACGATGAAGCCGGTATCAGGGTTCACGGCACCTTAGAAGAGGGCCTCCAGAAGGCCGACATAGTGGTTGACGCTACTCCGGCTGGTATAGGGGCGAAGTACAAGGAGCTATACGATAAGCTGGGCCTCAGGGCGATCTTCCAGGGAGGGGAGAAGCACGAGGTCGCGGGCTTCTCCTTCAACGCCCTGGTGAACTACGGGAAGGCCCTGGGGAGGAGGTTCATAAGGGTCGTCTCCTGCAACACAACGGGCCTTGCCAGGACAATCTATCCTATAATGAGGGAGTATGGGGTCGCTGAGGCCTTTGCCGTCCTGGTCAGGAGGGCCGCAGACCCGCGGGAGAGCCGGAAAGGTCCCATAAACGCGATAGTTCCCTCCCTGCACATTCCATCCCACCACGGCCCGGACCTGAGGACGGTCTTCGACATCCCCATAACGACGGCGGCGGTGGTTGTTCCCACCACGATCATGCACCTGCACGTGGTCAGGCTCAGGCTCTCGAGGGAGGCGAGGCCGTCGGATGTGGTCGAGCTGCTGTCCGAAACCCCAAGGGTGATCTTGGTCAGCGGGGGCGACGGGCTGAGGAGCACGGCGGAGATCATGGAGATGGCCAGAGGGCTGTGCAGGGGCTACGGCGACCTATACGAGATCGCGGTCTGGGAGGACTCGATCTCCGTCCACGATGGCTGGCTCCACTACTTCCAGGCGGTCCACCAGGAGGCGGACGTGGTGCCGGAGAACGTGGACGCCATAAGGGCCGCAATGGAGCTCGAGGAGGACGGGCTGGCCTCGATCAGGAAAACTGATTCCGCGCTCGGCGTGCTCCATGGAAAAGTATTTGAGTGAGGAACAGGAAGGAGCCTTGAGGGCATGGCGAAGAAGATCACGAACCTGAAGGAGCTTCCCGGCGTAGGAGATGCCCTAGCCAGGAAGCTGGCCAATGCGGGTTACTTCGACATCTTCTCCATAGCCGTTACGCCGCCGCACGTTCTCTCTGAGGAGGCGGGCATTGGCCTCCAGACGGCGGAGAGGATCGTGGAGGCGGCGAGGAGCTACGTCCAGATAGATAAGTTCGAGACCGCCTTGGAGGTCTGGGAGAAGAGGAAGAAGATAAAGAGGATAACTACGGGATCCAAGTCCCTGGACGAACTCCTGGGCGGGGGGGTGCAGATTTACGCCATCACGGAGTTCTTCGGGGAGTTCGGGAGTGGGAAGACCCAGATTGCGCATCAGCTCTCGGTGAACGTGCAGCTTCCCGAGGAGAGGGGAGGCCTAGACTCGGGTGCGATATACATAGACACGGAATCCACATTCAGGCCTGAGCGCATAAGGCAGATGGCCAAGGCCGTGGGCCTCGACCCGGAGGAGGCCCTCAAGCGCATCTACTTCGCCAGGGCCTATAACTCCAACCACCAGATGACGCTGGTGAGGAAGGCCTTCCAGATGGCGGAAGAGGGCGACTTCCGCCTCCTGATCGTGGACTCCCTAACCGCGCACTTCAGGGCCGAGTACGCCGGCAGGGGTCAGCTCGCTGAGAGGCAGCAGCTCCTGAACAAGCACCTCCACGAGCTCCTCAGGTTCGCCGACACCTTCGAGGCGGCCGTGGTGGTCACGAATCAGGTCCTGGCCAGGCCGGACATACTCTTCGGCGACCCAACCGCCCCCATAGGAGGTCACGTGGTCGGGCACACGGCCACGTACCGCGTCTACCTGAGGAAGAGTAAGGGGCCTAGGAGGATAGCAAGGGTTATTGATGCCCCCGACATTCCAGAGTCGGACGCGGTCTTCATGATCGCGGAAGAGGGAATTAGGGATGCCGTCTAAGGTTTACCTGTGGAGTGGGCCGGTCCCCAGGGAGGCGGCTGGGAGGGCCGTCCGAGGGGCGCTCAACGAGCTGGGGGATCTGAAGGGTAAGACCTTTAATGTCGTCGTAGCGACCGCGGGCTCAGGTAGATTCCTGAGGGGGCCGGGAGTTTACACACTCGAGGAGCTCCTGGTTGCGGCGAAGAACTCCGGTGCATCCAGAATCAGGGTCCTCGTGATGGGCTCCTCCGTGGCGGACACCGCGATCCTGGGCTACCTGAGGTACGGCCACCTCAACCTGGCCGAGGTCTCCCTCTACCGGAGGAGGCCCAGGGGGAGGGTGGCCTTCGCCTTTCTCCCCCACTACTCCTCGGGCCTGAGGCTGGGCCGCGACCTGGTGCCCGAGGGCCTCAGGGCCCACCTGTACTTCGCCGATGTCTGGAGCGTGCCCGTCTACGAGAACGGGAAGATCAAGGAAGAGGTGAGGGTGGGCCTCGAGGCGGCCTCCACGGATCTCGAGGCCCTGGACTCCGTGCTAGAATACCTCCTGCTCTCCAGCGCCAAGGCCCCCCACGTAGAGGTTGTGGGTGAGGATCCCAGCCTCTGGAGGACCCCCATAGAGTAGTTATCGGTGGGCGAACCTGGCCTCCAGCCACCCTCCCCTGCCGTAAAGCACGCCGAACCCTACCCTCTCCATCTGGACTATCTTCTCAGTAAGCTTTGTAGCGTACGGCTCGAAAGCTCCCCCTTCCACCGATCCGTCAGGGTAGAGTATCCTACCGCGGATGGAGTCCCCCGATGGCGCCCACTGCCAGATCCTTCCCCTGAGGGCGGACACGTCACCGGGCTCCCTCGAGACGAGTTCTGCCGCAGAGTCGGACACTTTCCTAACGTTTGCCAGGTACTTCAGTCTGGCCACCTCACCAATCCTGAGGCCATCCCAGTCGCGGGAGGGCACCAGGATCCTGGGCTCGGCGGGAAGGGTGATGGTCCTGCTACCCAGGTCCCTGCTGGGGTGGAGCGGTATCGTGACCCGGGCCTCCCCCAGTCCCCTAATCGAAATTTCTTTGGGATGGGGGACGAAGAAGATGCGCGGAGCAACCGGATCCACGATTTTCCTATTTATCGCGTACAACGTCTCCCAGGAGAAGTTGATGTCAACGTCCTTCAGCCCGACCTCCAGCCAGTACTCCCTGATGGCCTCGGGCCTGATGCCCCTGGACCTGAGGGCCCTGAGGGTTCCGAGTCTGACGTCGTCCCATCCGCTGTACTCCCCCCTGAGGATCCCCTCCCTTATCCTGCTGGTTTTCAGATTCACCCCGACGATGCGGACCAGACCGTAGTGGATGAACACTGGTTCCCTCCACCCCATGCATCTGTACACGTACCTCTGCTTCTCGGTGTTGACCATGTGATCCTTGCCCCTGAGGACGTGCGTAACGCCGTTGTAGTGGTCGTCGACGGCCACCGCGAAGTTGTAGGTGGGGAAGACCCTGTACTTGGTTCCGGTCCTTGGGTGCTCCCTTTCCAGGATCCTGAAGGCCACGAAGTCCCTCACCGAAGGGTTGGGGTGGCTCAGGTCCGTTTTCACTATCAGTACGGCCTCCCCCTCCCCGAACTCCCCCTCGAGCATCCTCCTCCAGGTCTCCATGTTCTCCTCCGGAGGCGCATTCCTCTCAGGCAGGGGGATCCCCCTCCTCCTGGACTCCCGGATCTCCTCCTGACTCCTGGTGGTGGCGTAGGCGCACCCCCTCCTTATCATCTCCTCGGCAACCCGGTAGTAGAGCTCCATCCTGTCGCTCTGGTACACCTTCTCATGCACCTCAACACCGAGCCACTCCAGGTCCTCCGCGATCATGTCGTAGGCCTCGGGATCCACCTTGGTGGGGTTGGTATCCTCGAACCTGAGGATCAGTCTCCCTCCATACATCTTCACGTATTCGTCGTTAAGGACGGCCATTCTCGAGTGTCCTATGTGCAGGGGCCCGCTCGGGTTCGGGGCCATCCTCATGACGACACCTCCTTCGGCGCCGGGTAGGGGTTCGAGGCCCCTTTTTGCTTCCTTCTTCTCCCTTATCTGCGCCATCTTCTCCTGCTCTTCCAGCGGGAGTGCGTTGACCTCCTCGACGATGCGCCTCACCAGGGGTATTAGCTCCTTAACCCTGGGCCTGAGCTCGGGGTGGGAGCCGAGGAGCCTGGAGAGCACCGCCTTCAGGCTGGCACTCCCCCCGTGCTCCACCGCGTTGGTTGCGGCAATCCTCCTTATCTCGTCTTCGATCCCCATCCGCGCTTCCCCAGCTCATCGCAGATAATTTTTTTCAGCTCATCCAGCCCCTGTCCCGTGAGGGCCGAGATCCTGAGCCCGAGCCCGGCAGGCTCCGATATGTCGGCCTTGTTCTCGACGACTATCACCCTCCCCCGGTGCATCCTCCTTACGTCCTCGAACACCGCCCTCTGGTACTCGAGGTCGTAGCCGCAGGTCTCACTGGGGTCGAAGAGGAAGACCACGAGGCCCGGGAGCCTCCGCAGGGCCAGGGCGGCCTGCCTCTCGGGCTCCTTCATCCTGGAGAAGGGCCTGTCGAGGAGGCCTGGGGTGTCCAGGACCTGCACCCTGTGGGGACCGCAGTACATGTGGCCTAGGTGGACCCGCTTGGTGGTGAAGGGGTAGCTCGCCACCTCGGGCTCGGCGGTGCTCAGGGCCCTGACCAGCTGCGACTTTCCGACGTTCGGGGCGCCGGCCACGATGACCAGCGGCGTCTCGGGGTCTATGCTGGGCAGGACCCTGAGCCTCTCCCTGGCCCTGGCCAGCTCGTCAAGGGCCCAGCCTATGTCCTCCACGATCGAGGACACCCTGCCGTAGAAGGCCTTCCTGGCCCTCTCCACGTCCTCCTCCGCCCTTGCCCCCCTGATCTTGGAAGCGTAGCTTTTGTAGAGCTTGAGTATCATGTCCACGGCCCAATCCAGCTCACTGAGGGCCCTCCTGTACCTCTCCTCGCCCACGAGCAGGTCTAGGAGGTCGCGGTAGAATGGATGAAGCTTCTCAGGGCGAGGGAAGGCGTTGAGGTAGCCCTCGAGGGTTGAGGTTATGATATCCCTGACCGTCTGGAGCCTGGAGAGGGACTTGATCTTTCTCCTCTTCAGCCTGTCGGGGTGGTAGGCCGAGACCCTGACAGCCCTACGGAAGGCCTTGTCTAGGATCTCCCCAGAGCTGAGCACCGTTGGTAGGTTCTCGAACATCTATTCCTTGGCGGCCGGCGGCACCGACACG
>QMSR01000002.1 GCA_003649695.1 Thermoplasmata archaeon | reverse complement strand
ATCCCCGGGCGCTCCCTGAACTGCCTCCTCACCTCTTCGACCATCTGCCAGGCAGCCTTGCCAACCGCCTCGAGGGCGTAGGAGCTGAAGAGGAAGGGCATGAGAGCGCCTATGAAGAGGCCTGCCACCACCTCCGGGCTCCTGAGCTCCATTAGGATGCTGTGGCCGAGGTATTCCTCGATCTGCTGGCCGTAGGTCACGAAGAGGGCGAGGGCCGTGAGGGCGGCGGATCCTATCGCGAATCCCTTCCCGATCGCCGCGGTGGTGTTTCCGACGGCGTCGAGCTCCTCAGCCTTCTCCCTGATCTCCCTCCCCAGGTGGGCCATCTCCGCTATCCCCGCGGCATTGTCCGCCACAGGTCCGTAGCTGTCCATGGCGAGGGTTACCCCGAGGGTGGAGAGCATGCCCACGGCCGCCAGGGCGATGCCGTAGATCCCGGCCAGGTGGTGCGAGAGCACGGTGACAGCTGCTACGGAAATGACCGGAATAACGGTCGACCTCATGCCCACGGCCATGCCCGAGATGATGTCCGTCGCTGCCCCCGTCACGGCGGACTCAGCGATGGCCCTCGTCGGCCCGTACTTGTACGAGGTGTAGTACTCGGAAGACCAGCCAATGAGGATCCCCACCAGGAGGCCCATGAGGACCGAGACCCAGTAGCCGAGCCAATTCTCCATGCCCCTGACCGCCAGGAGCGTGACCACAATGGTCACGGCCGTGGCCGTGTAGACCCCAGCGTTCATGGCCTTCTGGGCGTCGCTGGCCCTGAGTCCTAGGACCACGAAGATGCCGAGAATGGCCGCCAGCATGCCGAGGGCGGCCACGATTATGGGGAGCAGGGCCTCCCCGGAGGTCATGCTCCCGGAGATGGCCGTCCCTAGGGCGACGGCGGAGACTATGGAGGCAACGTAGCTCTCGTAGAGATCGGCCCCCATCCCCGCGACGTCACCCACGTTGTCACCCACGTTGTCCGCGATCACCGCCGGATTCCTGGGGTCGTCCTCGGGGATGCCCACCTCGACCTTCCCGACCAGATCCGCACCCACGTCGGCCGCCTTCGTGTAGATGCCTCCTCCAACCCTGGCGAAGAGGGCGATGGAGGATGCCCCGAAGCTGAAGGCGAAGAGGTCGAACTGGTTCTTCAGGGTCAGGAGCACGATGAGGATGCCGCCCAGGGCGAGGGTGACGACTGTCAGGCCCATCACGGCCCCGCTGGAGAAGGCCACCCTGAGGCCGCTGTGGAGGCCCCTTTCCAGCGCCTTCGCGGTCCTCACGTTGGCCATGGTCGCAATCCTCATGCCCGCGTAGCCGGCGGAGGCCGAGAGTGAGGCCCCGAAGAGGTACGTGAGGGCCGCCTCGGGCCTCGCGCCCTGGACCTTCAGGCCCATGACGAATAGGACCACCGCCACCATGAGGGCGAAGACCGCAATCCTGGCGTACTCGAGCCTGAGGAAAGCGGCTGCCCCCCTCCTAATGTACTGCGAAATCTGGACCATCCTGCCCTCCCCCTCCGGGCTCCTGATGACCGAGAGTGCGAGGAGGAGGGCGACGATCCCGGACAGGGCCACGCTGGCCGCAGCGAGCAGCAGTCCGGCTTCCATACGCCTCCGATACGGATAAGATAGCATAATAAAAACCCAAATCGGATAGTGGTGGTCCCGCCGGGATTTGAACCCGGGTCAGGGGATCGAGAGTCCCCTATGCTTGGCCGGGCTACACCACGGGACCCGCTGGCATATGGTAGTTCTCGATATAAAACCTCTCTGAAAAAAGAGTTAATAAAAATAGGGCATAACCTTGGGAGAGGTGGTGTAGTTGCAGCCCGGGCAAATGGCTTATGACAGGGCCATCACGGTCTTCTCTCCCGACGGCCGGCTCTTCCAGGTCGAGTACGCCAGGGAGGCCGTCAAGAGGGGGACCACTACCATAGGTATCAAGTTCTCCAACGGTGTTCTCCTCCTGGCCATCAAGTCCATCAGGGGGAGGCTGATAGAGCCCTCCAGCAGGGAGAAGATCTTCGTCATCGACGACCACATCGGGGTGGCCATAGCTGGCCTGGCCGCGGACGCGAGGATCCTCGTCGAGCAGGCCAGGCTCTACGCCCAGATAGAGAAGCTCTCCTACGGGGAGCCCATCCTGGTCCAGCACTTAGTCAGGAAGCTATGCGACATCATGCAGAACTATACCCAGTACGGGGGCGTGAGGCCCTTCGGCACCTCCCTCCTCGTGGCCGGCATAGACTCAGAGGGCAAGCACCTCCTCGAGACCGACCCCTCAGGGGTCATGACCGGCTACAAGGCCGACTCCATAGGCAGGGGGAGGGAAAAGGTCATGGAGTTCCTGGAGAAGCATTACCGCGAGGACATGGGCTATGAAGAGGCCCTGGCCCTCGCCATTAAGGCCATCAAGGTCGGCGAGGAGATGGAACCCTCTCCGGAGAACACGGAGATTGGAGTTATCCTGGAGGGGGAGAAGTTCAGGATCCTCCCCAGGGAGGAGGTAGGGGAGCTCCTGGAGAGGTTCGCGAAATGACCGTCCTGGAGAAGTACGTGGTCGCTAGGCTGGAGAAAGGGGGAAAGAAGTTCGAAATCCTCGTCGACCCACAGGCCGTGGAGGACTTCCTGGCCGGGAAGGAAGTGGACCTGGCCGAGGCCATGGCCACGCTAGAGGTCTGGAGGGACGTGAGGAAGGCCGAGAAGGCGAACAGGGACGACCTCATCGAGGTCTTCGGGACCGACGACCCCGTCGAGATCGCGAAGGTGATCATAAGGGAGGGAAGGATACAACTGACCACCGAACAGCGGAGAAAGAGGCTCGAGGAGAAGATGAAGAAGATCGCAGACATAATCTCCAGGTACTCCATAAACCCCCAGACCGGGGCGCCGCACCCTCCCCAGCGCATCCTCAAGGCCATGGAGGAGGCCAGCGTCCACATAGACCTCTTCAAGGACGCGGAGGCGCAGGTCCAGGACGTCCTGAAGGCCATCCAGTCCATCCTGCCCATCAGGTACGAGGTCGTGAAGATGGCCATCAAGTGCCCACCCGAGTACTACGGGAAGATCTACGGGGACCTCAAGAGGTACGGGAAGATTGCGAAGGAGGAGTGGGGCGCTGACGGCTTCTGGTACGCCGTGGTGGAGGTCCCGGCCGGACTCCAGGTGGAGTTCCTGGACATGATCAACAAGAGGGGCCGGGGCAACGTGCAAGCGGTGATCATGCGTTGACGGAGGAGATCAAGCTGAGGGAGATCGTCCTCCCCGGCCAGGAGATACCCCTTAAGGGGCTGAGGCCGGGCCAGGGGGTCGTCGTCGAGAAGGGCAGGGCATATTCCATGTACCTGGGCGTCAAGAGCGTCAAGGACGGCGTGGTGAGCGTCACGCCCCTCGGGGGAAGGTACCTGCCCAAGCTCGGGGACAAGGTCGTCGGGAAGATCATGGACATAGGGCCGACGTACTGGCTCGTGGACATCAACGCCCCCTACGTCGCCCCGCTGCACGTGAACGACGTCCCCTGGAGGGTGAAGGAGGGGGAGCTCCAGCGCTACCTCGACATTGGGGATTTGGTCTACGTCAAGGTAAGCAGGGTCAGCGAGGTGGGGCAGACGTGGGTGACCATGAAGGAAAGGGGTCTCAGGCCCCTGAGGGGAGGGTTCCTGATCCACGTCGTGCCCACGAAGGTCCCCAGGATCATAGGCAAGGGGGCGAGCATGATCAAGCTCATCCAGGAGGGAACCAAGTGCAAGATCGTGGTGGGCATGAACGGTAGGATCTGGATAGACTGCGACCCGGAGAAGACCATGCTCGTGATCCGGGTCATTAGGATGATCGAGAGGGAGGCCCACACCCTGGGCCTCACCGAGAGGGTGAAGAAGATGCTCGGAATGGGGGTTGGTGAAGTTGGAGGAGATAAAGCTAATGGATGAGGAGGGAAGGAGGATAGACGGCAGGAGGCCAGACGAGCTCAGGCCCATTAAGATGAAGGTGGGCGTCCTAACCAGGGCAGACGGCTCCGCATACCTCCAGTGGGGGAAGAACAAGGTCTTGGCGGCGGTCTACGGCCCCAGGGAGGTCTTCCCCAAGCACCTACAGGACCCGGAGAGGGCGCTCCTCAGGGCCAGGTACAACATGGCCTCCTTCAGCGTGGAGGAGAGGAAGCGCCCGGGGCCGGACAGGAGGTCCATTGAGCTCTCAAAGGTCATCTCCGAGGCCCTCAGGGCGGCTGTCTTCGTCGAACAGTTCCCCAAGACGTCCATTGACGTCTTCATAGAGATCCTTCAGGCGGACGCGGGGACCAGGATCGCCGGCCTCGTGGCCGCTAGCGCGGCCCTCGCGGACGCGGGGATCCCCATGAAGGACCTCGTGACCGGCATGACCGTCGGCAAGGTGGAGGACACCCTCATCCTGGACCTGTGCAAGGAAGAGGATAACTACGGACAGGCGGACCTACCCATAGCCATCATCCCCAGGACTGGTGAGATCGTCCTCCTCCAGATGGATGGCCACATGACCCAGGAGGAGATCGACAGGGCCCTGGACATGGCCATCCGGGGGGCCATGAAGGTGTACGAGATCCAGAAAAGGGCCCTCCTGGAGAGGTATGAGAGGCTCGTGCGGGAGAAGGAGTATATTGCGGACATATCGGAGGTGTGAAGCATGAGTTCCAAGACGACGGAGAACGTGATATCGGAGATCAAGAGGAGCTGGATCGAGAAGCTGGCTATTTCGGGGAAGAGGGTGGACAACCGCGGACCCGAGGACTTCAGGCCCATCAAGGTGGTGAAGGGGTTCGTGGAGAAGGCGGAGGGCAGCGCCCTCGTCTCCATGGGCAGGACTACGGTGCTGGTGGGGGTCAAGGTCGAGATAGGGGCCCCGTTCCCGGACACCCCCGATAAGGGCGTGATCATAACCAACGCGGAGCTCATACCCCTCGCGGCCCCCACCTTCGAGCCGGGCCCGCCCGGTGAGGAGGGCATAGAGCTGGCAAGGGTCGTGGACAGGGGTATCAGGGAGAGCGAGATGATCGACCTGGGGGAGCTGGTCATCGAGGAGGGGGAGAAGGTCTGGATTGTCTACATAGACATAGACGTTCTAAACTACGAGGGTAACCTCTTCGACGCCTCCTCCCTGGCCGCTGTTGCCGCCCTCATGAACGCGAAGATCCCCTACTCCAAGCACGACATGGGCGAGGACAGGCCACTACCCATCAAGCACGTGCCGGTCAGCGTCACCTGGGCCAAGATCGGCTCCGCCATTATGGTTGACCCGTCCTACGATGAGGAGAGCATCATGAGCGCCCGCCTGACCGTCGTCACGGACGAGGAGGGGAACGTGAGGGCTATGCAGAAGGGCGGGGAGGGCTCCTTCACCCTCGACGAGGTCAAGAAAATAATTAAGAAGTCGGCGGAATTGGGGTCCCGCATCAGGAAGCAGTACCTGGAGGTGGGCTGATGGGGAGGAGCGTCAGGAAGGTCGGCCCCGCTGGGTCCTTCGGGCCCAGGTACGGCTCTACCCTCAGACACATGTGGAAGAAGGTCACCGAGCAGCTCAGGAAGAGGTACGTCTGCCCCCGCTGCGGCTACAGGGCCGTCAGGAGGAGGTCCACCGGGATCTGGGAGTGCAGGCACTGCGGCTTCGTCTTCGCCGGGGGGGCGTACGTCCCCGACGTGGACGAGGCCTGGAAGGCTCCCAGGCTCTGAGGTGGTCCCATGTACAAGTGCGTCAGGTGCGGTCACATCATGGAGGAGCTCAGTCCCAACGCCGAGTGCACCTACTGCGGCTACAACGTCCTGGTCAAGATCGTCCCCTTCGCGACTGTCAAGAGAGTAGAGGCGAGATGATCGTAAAGAGGGGCCTGACCAGGTTCGAGATAGCCAGGATCATAGGCGCCAGGGCCCTCCAGCTGGCCCTCGGCGCGCCGGCCATGACCGAGATACCCAGCGACATCCACGACCCCGTGGACATAGCGATCTACGAGTTCGAGAAGGGGGTAATCCCCATCACCGTGAAGAGGCTGAAGAGGGACTAAACCTCGAATACCTCCCCGGACCTGGGAGTGAGGACCTCATAGTCTTCCTCGATCTCCCTCTTCAGGGCCTCCCTGTCCTCCCCGTGGAACAGGACTACCTTCTCCGGGTCGGCCTTCATCACGTACTCCACTAGGCCGGAGTGCCCGGCGTGGGCCGAGAGGTCGTAGTAGGCCACCTCCATGTCCACCTTCACCTGCTCTCCGTCTATGACCAGGTACCCCGTGTCCATGAGGAGCCTCCCGTTGGTCCCCTCCACCTGGTAACCGGTCAGGAGGATGGCAGAGTTCCTGTCCTCCCTGAGCTTCCCGATGTAGTAGAGGGCCGGCCCGCCCTCGAGCATTCCTCCCGTGGTCACCACGACCTCCCCCTTCCTGAGGAACTTGTTCCTGTCGGACGGCCTGACGACGGGCCTGACCCGGTCCGTCGCCCTGACCAGCCTGTCGAAGTTCTTGATGTAGTCCGGGTAACCCAGGTACATGTTCGTCACCGCCTTACCCATGCCGTCGACCCATACG
Organism: Thermoplasmata archaeon; assembly: GCA_003649695.1. Lineage (GTDB taxonomy): Archaea > Thermoplasmatota > Thermoplasmata > Thermoplasmatales > B87-G9 > B87-G9. The sequence goes on along the minus strand of QMSR01000002.1, from coordinate 23,993 downwards.
TCGAAGCCTCTCTCGGATAGGAGGATCATGAGTTCCTGGGTCCTGGCGACCGCAAAGGCCGGGACGACCGCCTTGCCCCCCCTCTCCAGGACCTCCTCGATCTTCCTCTCAAGCTCCCTGTAGACCTCCTCCCTCACCGGGTGGTCCCTCCCGGCATAGGTGCTCTCCATGATCAGGACGTCGCACTCGGGGACCTCGGCGGGCTGGGTCAGCATGGTCTCCACGGTGTTGATGTCCCCGGTGAAGAGGATCCTCTTCCCCTCGACCTCGATGAGGTACGAAACCGCCCCCGGAATGTGGCCGGCGTCGTACACCCTCACTTTGATTCCCTTGATCGTGAGCTCCTCCCCCGGGGCGACCCCCACGATGGCCCTGGTCGCGAAGTCCACGTCGGAGAGCGTGTACGGTATGTCGTACTTGTTGAGCTTCGCGACCTTGACAGCGTCCCTCCACAGCAGGGAAACCACCTCCGCCGTCAGGGGGGTCGCGTAAACCGGAATGTCCACCGCGCTCACCAGGAAGGGTATGCTGCCCGAGTGATCGAGGTGAGCGTGGGTGAGCAGGAGGGCGTCGGCCGGGGGGATCACGGTCAGGTACTCGGGCGGCTTGGTAGGGTCCATGCCGTAGTCCAGGACCAGCCCCCGGCCGGAGGCCCTCATGAACAGGCTGTTCGGGCCGACCTTCTCGGCCCCTCCAAGGAACTGCATTTTCACCATTTCCCGATCCTCAAGGAGATGACCTTTAAAACGTTACCCACCCGTTTTTATAGATCCTTTCTCTGTAGGAATGCAGCGATGAAGATGCCGAAGGTGATCAGGACCTACTGCCCCTACTGCAGGAGGCACACCCTCCACGAGATAGAGAAGGTCAAGAGGAGGAGGGCCTCCGAGCTGAAGGCGGGGCAGAGGAGGTTCAGGAGGGCCACCTCAGGCTACGGGGGCTTCCCCAGGCCCAGGTACGAGAACAGGGAGAAGCCGACCAAGAGGCTGAACATAAGGTTCAGGTGCAAGGAGTGTGGGAGGGCCCACACCAGGCCTACCTGGAGGGCCAAGAGGTTCGAGCTCGTGGAGGTGAGGTGATGGGGGTCAAGCTCCCGGTGAAGCTGGAATTCCAGAAGTTCCGCGGGGGGGACAAGGTGTTCCTCAAGCTCCAGTGCCCGGAGTGCGGCGCCGTCAACATCGTCTACAACAAGGCCTCCACCGTGGTCACCTGCAGGGTGTGCGGCGCCGTCCTCGCCAGGCCCACGGGCGGGAAGGCCCTCATTAGGGGGACCGTCCTGGAGGTCCTGCAATGAGGGAGGAGTTCCCCGAGGAGGGGGAGCTCGTAGTAGCCACGGTCAAGAAGGTCCTCAAGTACGGAGCCTTCGTGACCCTCGACGAGTACCCCGGCCTCGAGGCCTACCTGCCCATCTCCGAGATCTCCACGGGATGGGTCAGGAACATCAGGGACTACGTGCAGGAGGGCAGGAAGATCGTCGCGAAGGTGATAGTGGTAGACCCGGCAAAGAAGAAGATTGACGTCTCAATGAAGAGGGTCTCGCCCTCGCAGCGCAGGATGAAGATGCAGCTCTACCAGAACCAGCAGAGGGCCATCAAGCTCCTGGAGAGGGTCGCTACCCTCCTCGGGAAGGACCCCAAGCGCTTCCTGGAGACCGTGGGCGAGAAGCTCATGGACGAGTACGGCCACCTTTACGCGGCGTTCGAGGAAGCCGTGGTGAACGAGGCGGAGTTCCGGAAGAAGCACAGGGGGGACTGGGTGGACACCTTCATTCAGGTCGCGAAGCAGAACGTCCCCCCACCGGAGGTCAAGATCAAAAGGTACATCTATATCAACGTCCCCGGACCGGACGGCGTGGAGCACATCAAGGAGGCCCTCTCCCGCCTCGAGAGGGACGGCAAGGTCTCCATCACGGTCAAGTACATGGGCGCCCCCAAGTACATGGTGATCGTGAAGGCACCTAACTATAAGGTGGCCGAGAAGACCCTGAACGAGGCCTTCCTCCAGGCGAAGGAGATCGTGAGGAAGGCCGGGGGGACGATGGAGCTGATGAAGGAATGAGGATCATGCGCTGCCCTCGGTGCGGGACCTACACCCTCAAGGACCTCTGCCCCAACTGCGGGGCCAAGACCGTGCGCGCCGCCCCACCCAGATTCTCCCCGGAGGGGAGGAGGGCGAGGCTCACGGTCCTCTACGGGCTTAAGGAAAAAGGCATCCTCTGAAATCGCAACCTCTTTATTCTCCCTCGATGTGAGGAGCCCATGAACAGGGTCATAGTCAAGGTCCATGAGTGGCCGGAGCTCAAGGACCCTATCCTCATAGAGGGGCTCCCCGGTTTGGGCTACGTCGGGAAGCTCTCAGCCGAGCACCTGATCAGGCAGCTCGGCGGGAGGAGGTTCGCGACGATCATCTCCTCCTACCTCCCCCCGCAGGTGTACGTCATGGAAGGGGGGACCATAAGCATCGTGAAGCAGGAGCTTTACTACATCAAGGGGAAGGCGAAGAGGGACCTGATAGTGCTCGTGGGGGACAGCCAGGGGCTGAACGCCGAGGGTCAGTATGAGCTCAGCTACAGGGTGCTGGAGCTCGCCCAGGAGCTGGGGGTGAAGGAGGTCATCACCCTAGGCGGCTACTCCATTGGGAAGAGGCCGGAGAAGCCCAGGGTCTTCGGGGCGGCCACACACCCGGAGATCGTCGAGGAGATAAAGAAATATGGGGTCATCTTCGCCAAGAGCGAGCCAAGCGGCGGCATCATAGGGGCCGCTGGCCTCCTCATCGGCCTGGGCATGGAGCTCTTCGGGATGAAGGGCTTCTGCCTCATGGGGGAGACCGCCGGCATGTACGTGGACCCCAGGGGGGCCATGGAGGTCCTGAAGGTCCTATCCCGTATATTGGACATCGAAATAGACCTTTCGGACCTGGAAGCCCAGGCCATGCAGATAGAGGAGATAACCCACACCGTTGAGGAGATAATGAGGGAGAGCGAGAGGGAGGAGGGCAGGGAGGAGCTGGGCTACATCAGGTGATCAGCGCACAAATTCCTGCCCCTTTAGGACCACGATCCTGCAGGGCGGGGCGATCTTGTTGTAGGCCTTCCTCAGGGCCTCCTTCGCCACCGGCACGTGCTCGGGCTCCACGTGAAGCTTGACCAAGATGTCCCCGTCGTCGAGGATGGCCGCGGTCCCAACGGGTCTACCGAAGGCCTTCCTCATGCCCTCGGATATCCTGTCGGCTCCCGCGCCCGTGGCCATCTTGTGCTCCCTGAGCACGTGGTGGGGGTACTTAACGATCTCCAGCCTGAAGTTGGAGTTCCCCACCTTCTTCTGCATGAACCTATTGATGGTCACGCGTATCGCCTCCAGGGCCGTGTGCCTGACCACAACCTTCTCGAGGACCTGGAGGCCAAGGGTGACCCTGAAGTCCCTGTTCAGGTTGCCCATCACGAACTGCCTAATCCTGGGGTACGGTATCCCCCCGATGTACTCCTTCCTGGTGTAGGGAGGGTTGGTGGGATACCTGTACATCCTCGCGGGCTTCCTGACCATCTCGCTTCACGGCTGAAGGCCGCTCGCTTTTAAAATTCTTTCAGCGGAGGTACTCCCGTGGAGCAGGAGGCCGGCTATGTCCGGCCTCAGCCTGCCATACAGCGATGAAACCTTCCGCTTCTCGAACCTCCTGCACCTCGGGCAGTAGAGGGAGTCGAGGCTGTTCCCCTTCCGGATGAGCCTCGTCCTGCAGGTTCCGCAGTAGGCCACCACCACGCCGAGCTTGTCGTGCTTGGTGCTCAGCCTCAGGGTGGGAGTCGCGGTCAGGACCCTGGCCCTGAGGATGTCCCCGACCCTGAAGGCGTCCGGGATGGACCTCACGTACCTCCTGGAGACCTCCGAAACGTGTATGATGCCGTGGGTGTTCGGGGCAATGGGGCTCCTCAGGCTGCCTTCCCTCGCCACTACCTTAACCACCGCTATGTCGTCCGTGTACTCCTGCACTATCGCGTAGACGATCACTCCCGGCTTCAGCTCCGGCCAGGGGTTTATGGGAAATACCTTGATAGTCATATCTTTCTTTACCAGGAAGCCGAATCGGGCGGAGTAGATCCTTCCGCCCTCCCTGTACGTGCCCTCCCCGGGTACGAATTCCTCAGCGGCGCCCAACTCCTCCCCGGGGAGTACGACCTTCACCTCTCCCATTCCGGGCCCCTAATCTTCCCCCTCCTTTATTGCCCTAATCAGGACCACATCCACCTCGGCCGTCCTCCTCCTGTGGAACCTGAACATCCTCCTAATTGGGAACTTGAACAGGAGCTCGTGGGTCACCCTCCACCCCCTGGACCTGAGGTACTCAACGACGAAGCTTCTCGTAGGCGCGTTGTGCATGGTGTAGATCACCCTAGCTATCTCGGTCTTCTTCTCCAAGAAGGGCCTGTCCGCACCCCTCCTCTGCGCCCCGAATGGGGGATTTTGCACTACCGTGTTCACCCTTTCCGCGAATTCCCTGACGTCCATGAGATGGAATTTGACGTTTTCGAGTCCCAGTTCAACCGCCGCCTTCCTCGCCACGTTGAGCGCGACGGCGTCCAGGTCCACGAGGTGCACCCTCCTGGCCCCTAGGATTGCGGCGCCCAGTCCCAGCCTTCCTGTCCCGCAGCCCAGGTCCGCGACCTCCCTATCAACGATGTCCCCGAGGGAAACGGCCATGTGGAGGACCGTTGCCGCGACGTTCGCCGGGATCGTGTACTGCTCGAGCCCCGGCCTAGGGCTCGGGTGTTCGGGGATCCTCTGGAGCAGGAGCTCTAGCTCCTTCTTGTTTATGTCACTCCACCACCTTCTTCACCTGATTCTTGTACATCTCTATGAGCTCTTGAATCGTTGTTGCATCCTCCGGCTTCTTGTCCGTCCTCCACCTGCCCGTGAACCTGGGGAAGCGGACCGCCAGCCCCGCCCCCTTCCTGAGCTTGTCCCTGGCGGCCGTGTGGACCGGCGAGAGGGTAATTTCTGCTCCCACGACCTCCAGGACCACGCTGGGCACGAACCAGAAATCTGCCTCTATCTGCGAGTCCACCCTGGGGTGCTTGTGGTCTATTCTGTAGGGCTCCAGTTTCTTCGGGAGCTCCGCAAGTTCCTCGTCGCTGAAGCCGGTGCCCAGTTTGCATACGGTCTCGAACATGTCCCTCTCGGGATTATAGGCCGCCATGAGGAGGGCCCCGTAGGTTCCCTTCCTCTTCCCCTTGCCGGCGAACGCCCCAACGACGACTAGGTCGAGCGTGTCGCCCAGCTCCATTTGATAGTCCCTCTTGTACTTGATCCAGAGGAAACCCCTTACTCCCGCCCTGTAGATGGCGTCAGGGCCGAGCTTCTTGGCCACAACTCCTTCGCAGCCGTCCAGGATGGCCTGGTCCATGAAGTTCTGGGCCTCCAGCTTGTCCTCGGTCACGATCCTGTGGGCGTACCTGACCTTCTCGGTCTCCTTCACGACCCTCTCCAGGATCTCCCTCCTCTCCTCGTAGGGCTTCATGGTCAGGTCCTCGCCGTCCAGGTAGATGATGTCGAAGAGGAAGAGGATCACCGGGATCTCCTCCACCATCTTCTCTATGTCGTACTTCCTCCCCCTGCGGTGGGAGACGACCTGGAATGGGAGTAGCTCCCCGGTGTTGACGTCAACGGGCACCATCTCACCGTCGAAGATGGCCTCCCTGCCCTGGAAGGCCTCCTCCACGGCCTTCAGGACGTCCGGGAACTGGTGGGTGACGTTCTCGAGCCTCCTAGAATATATCATCTTCACCTTCTCACCTATGTGGATCTGGGCCCTCATGCCGTCGTACTTGTACTCGAAGGCGACCCTTGGTCCGATCTTCTCGAAGATCTCGTCTATGTTCTTCAGCCTCTCGGCCAACATGGGCCTGACGGGGATCCCCAGCGTGATGCCTATCTTCTCCACGCCCTCCAGGCCCTCCTTCGCCAGGACCTTCGCGATGTAGCCCAGGTCGGGATGGAGGTTGTACGCCCTCTCGATCTTCTCCCTGACGGCCTTGGTCATGGCAAATGCCACGGCCAGGGCGTCCAGGACCGTCATGTCGGCCACCCCGAGCCTCAGGCGCCCCGTGACCATCCTCACGATGTACCTGGCCTCGAGGGGCTTCGCGATGTTCAGCAGCTCCGCCAGCAGCCTTATCTTCCTGTCCTGGGAGCCTGCTCCCGTGGCCTTGGCGATCCTTTCCAGGTTCCCGTAAACCTTTTGGACCGTCAGGTCCTCCACGAAGAAGGCCATCTGGGTCTTCCTCTTCAGGGCTGCCTCGGCCACCGAGCCCAGGTCCCCCATCTCCTTGTACATCCTCTCGATCTCCCCTTCCGAGAGGCCGGAGGCTATGGAAATGGCCTTGATGGCCAGGCGGTCGGCCATCCCCAACTCCACGCCAACGTAATCCGGGTACAGCTTGCCTAGGGTGAGGTAGACGACCTTGTCCAGGAGATCGGGTGGCGTCTTGGAGAAGAGGTCCGCCAGGATCTTCGTCATGTTGATCCTGCCGCTCTCCGCTTCAATCTGAGAGTAGGCCTTGGCAACCTCCTCGAACAGCATGTCCATCACTCCTACCTTCCGTCCCCTATTTAGAACCACTGCTCCAGCGTGGACTGGGGCGTCCTCTGCCAGAAGGTCCTGATCTTCCTGAGGGCCGTCTCGACCCTGGACTCGCTGAAGTCCCTCTCCCCGCACAGGAAGGCCTTGAGGCCCTCCTCGTCGGGCTTCCTCCATTCCGGCCTAGGAACATCCTCGACTCTCGGTTCCAGAAAGATCTTCCTCACCTCCTCCAGACCCTCTATCCTCCAGCCCCTGGCCCTGAGAACAGCCTCCGCGCTACCATAGGTCTTAATCAGCTTGAGCGCGGTCTTAGGCCCCACCCCCTTGATCCCCTCGTTGAAGTCCGTCCCCATGAGGATGGCCATGTCCACCAGCTGCTCCCTTGAGACCCCTAGATCCTTCAGGACCTCCTCTAGCTCTAGGAGCTCCGGCTTGACCTCAACGTACACGTTTTTCCTCGGAAGCTTCCTCCTGCCCGTTATGGTCAGGTTCCGGACAAGGCGTGGCGTCCCGAAGAGGAGGGAATCGTAGTCCTGGGAGGCCGATGCCCACACCAGGCCCTTGGAGGCCATGTAGGCTGCCTGGGCCTCCCCCTCGCCGGGCGCCTGAACCCATGGGACCCCCATGAGGTCCAGGAGCCTCTTCGCATCCTCAACCATCTCCGGCGTGAGCCTCGACGCCTCCTGGGCCTTGATCCTCGCCGTCTCCAGGTCCCCCCTCTCCAGGGCCCTGAGCCACTCCTCCCTGGCCCTCTCCCTGATCTCTGTGCGCAGGGCCAGGGTCCTCAGCTTCAGGGGGTGCGGCTCCCCGTCGAAGACGTAGACGGGCTTGATTCCGGCCTCCAGGATGTTCGCGGTGCGGTAGAGGAGGCCGGAGAGGTGGGAGGTTATCCTCCCCTTCCTGTCCATGAGAGGTGTCCCGTCGGGCTGCCTGATCGAGGAGAGGAACTGATAGAGGGCGTTGTAGGCGTCTATGGCGACGGCCCTTCCTGAGAGTTCCTTGAGCTCTATTTCCCGGCCCCGGACCAGCTCCCCCAGATCTACTCCCATCTCCCATTCAATCCGGACGGCTGCTTAAACCCTCTCCTGCCTCACGCCCGTGGGAGACATGCTGGTCGAGACCACCCTAAAACCTGCCCTGAGGGCTGCGTCAACCGCCTTCTTCCTGTCCCTCGGGATCGCGATGACTGAGCCGCCTCCCCCAGCCCCGGTGAGCTTCGCCCCGTAGACGTGGGGCTCCAGGGCCTCAATGATCCTCTCGAGCACGGGGTGCGAGACGCCCAGCTCCCTGAGGAGTCTCTGGTTCTCCCTCATGAGCTCGCCCAAGGACTCCAGATCACCCCTCCTCAGGGGTCCGATGGCCTCCCTGACGAGGTCCTCTATGGAGTCGATGACTGACCAAAGGGATGGGTTCCTCTCCAGGGCCCTAGCCACCCTGGCCACCATCTTCCCCGTGTCGGACCTCCTCCCGGAGAGCACCACGACCAGGGGGATCTCGGGGATCTGCACCCTGCTGATCCTCCACCTCTTCTTCCCTTTCCTGATTTCCCAGAGCCTCTCCCCCTCCCAGCGGGGGGAAATGACTACGGCCCCGCCAGCGGTGCTGGTGCTCGTGTCGGTGGGGGACGCCCTCCCCTGGACGCCGAACTCGACCTCGAACGCCTCCCTGGCCACCCTCTCCACGGAGAACTCCGACCTAGAGAGGAGGATCGAGGCCACGCTGGAGACGGAGACGGCTGCGCTGGAGCCCATGCCGGAGGCGCTGGGGATGTCCGAGGCTATCTTCAAATCCACCGCGGGCCCGTCCCAGAGCCTGCGAAGGGCCGCCCAGACGTAGGCGCTCCCTCCCCTCTCCCTCCCGCAGACCCTGAGCCTGTCGGAGGGGACGAGGAGGGCCCTCGCCCTGAGGGCTATTGCAACCGCTATGGCCGGCCTCCCGTACACGACGGCGTGCTCCCCGAAGAGGATGACCTTGCCGGGGGCCGAGGCCGCTACGGGCAGTCTCACCGATAATTAAGTTGGAAGTCGGTATAAAGCAGGCAAATGGACCCCCTGGGGCAGAAGCTGAGGGATATACAGGAAAGGCTAAGGGAGCTTGGGTTGGAGAGGCCCAGGCTTGTCGAGACCAAGGAGGAGTTCGGGGACCTGGCGGTACCGCTGCACAGGGAGAGGGAGCCAGTATCGCTCGCGCGGAGGCTGGCTAGGGAGCTCTCCATCCCCGGCGTCAGGGCGGAGGCCCTTGGGCCGTACCTGAACCTGAGGTTCGAGCCACGCGCCCTGGAGGAGATGCTGAAGGAGGGCGTTGGGGAAATGGGGGAGGACTTCGGCAGGCTCCCGAGGAAGGGTCTGAGGGTCCTGCTGGAGCACACCTCCGCCAATCCCACAGGTAGGCTGCACGTGGGGAGGGCGAGGAATACCCTCATCGGCGACTCCCTTAGGAGGATTCTCGAATTCTCCGGCTACGATGTCTACACTGAGTATTACGTCAACGACTTGGGAAGGCAGGTGGCCATCCTGGTGTGGGGGCTCCTGAACCTTGAGTCCCTGGGGCTTGGGGAGCCGAGGAACATAGATGACTATTCCGAGGTCTACGTAAAGGCGAACGCCTGCGGTCCCCCAGAAGATGAGATCAGGGACATCATAAGGAGGTATGAGGAGGGTGAAGCGGGGCTCAAGGACTTCGTCCGGCGTCACATCTCCAAGATCATGGAGGAGCTGCTGGCTGAGCTCGAAGAGTACGGAATACGCTTCGACGGGACTTTCTGGGAGTCCGACCTGGCCTGGGACGGCTCGGCTAGAGATGCCCTCAGGAGGCTCGAGCGGCGGGGGATTGTGAAGTACGAAGGAAAGGCAGCCTATGTCGAGATTGGGGGCGAGAAGATCTATCTGACGAGGAGCGACGGGAGCACCCTGTACGTGCTCAAGGACGTTGCATACCACCTGAACAAGGCCGGGAGGTGTGACCTAATGGTAAACGTCCTGGGGGAGGATCACAAGCTGGAGGCCAAGGTACTCTCCGAGCTCCTTAGGTCGCTTGGTGCGCCCGAGCCGAGGGTAGTCATATACTCATTCGTCAGCCTCCCGGAGGGGAGACTCTCAACCAGGGCGGGTCGGGTGGTCTACCTGAAGGACCTGGTGCAGGAGGCGATCGAAAGGGCCAGTGCGGAGGTGGAGAAGAGGAGGATCTCTGGACCCGAGGCCGCCCGGGCCATAGGCCTGGGAGCGGTGAAGTTCAACTACCTGAAGGTCCAGCCCCAGAAGCCCATATCGTTCAGGTGGGAAGATGCGCTGAACTTCGAGGGGAAGGCAGCGCCCTACGTGCAGTACGCCCATGCGAGGGCCTGCTCCATCCTGGAGAAGGCGGGAAGCGTTCCACCGTGGGTCACCGGCAGCCTCGTGGCCGATGAGGAGAGGAGCCTCATGTTCCAGCTCCTGAAATTCCCATCGGTCGTGGAGAAGGCGGCGGAGATCCTCGCCCCCAACTTGGTGGCAGAGTACCTGCTTAAGGTGGCGGACAGGTTCAACGCGTTCTACCAAAAGCACAGGGTGCTGCAGTCCGAGGAGCCCGTTAGGTCGGCGAGGATCAACCTGGTCAACGCCACGAGGATAGTGGTCAAAAACGGGTTGTATTTGCTGGGAATCGAGGCTCCAGAAAAGATGTGAAAGAGGGGGTTTACTTCTTCCCCCTTAGGGTCCTCCTTGGCCTCCTGGGCCTGCCCCTCCTGAAGAACAGGAATAGGGCCACGACCACGGCGATTATGACGGCCGCGATCGTCAGGGGCTTCTTCCAGGCGGCCGGGCGGACCACGATCTCCCTCTGGAAGACGTTGTTGTCCGTGTAGGCCTCGGCCTCGTTCTCGGCGACGACCCTGATCTCTATGGTGTGGTTACCGGCCTTGGGCGCCTTCAGTTCTAGGGTCACATTCTGTTCCTCGTCGGTGGCCAAGCTCCCCACGCTCACGTTCTGATATTCCTCTCCGTCCACCAGCAGGATGACCCGGACACCGTAGGCGTCGTCTACGCCTATGTTCCTGACGGTCACGTTGATCTCGACCGTCTGGCCCTCCTTGAGGTCCGTCAGGGCTGAGACGTTCACCTCGAGGGTGAGGTCGGGCGACGGTCCTATCTTGACCTGAAGGTTGGAGCTCATCACCGCGCTGTTGCCGTCCTCGTCGGTGGCGTTGACCCTAATGGTGTAGAGGCCGTACTTGTTGAAGGTCATGGTAACGTTCGTGGTGCTCCCCGGCACCACGTAGGTCTTGGAGTCCTCCACGTGCCCTCCTGGGGCGGAGAGCACCACGTCGCCTCCCGTCAGGTTCAGCTCCTCACCGCCCTTCAGAACGCTTATCCTGAACTCCTTGATGGAGCCTCCCTCGGGATCCTCACTCCCGCCGAGGTCTAGCACGATTGTCTCGCCCTGCTCGATCTGCTCCACCTCAACCCCGTTCTTGAGGAACCTCATGTGGATCGTGGGCGGTGTGGTGTCGTTGACGCGGAACTTGATCTGCATCGTGGCGTTGTTTCCAACGCCATCGGAGACCGTGAGGTTGAGGTAGTACACGGCGTCGCCCCTAGTGGGCTCCTCGAAGGTGTGGCTTATGTTGGCCCCGCTATACTGGGCGCCGTCGCTGAAGCTCCAGTTGTAGGTTAGCGGTGCGACCTCGTTGTCCTCGCTGCCGAAGGCGAAGAGGTTTATGGGCTGACCCTCATCGACGCTGAGCTGCTCGCCGTCCTGGAGCTCCCTGCCCTGGTAGGTGAGCTTGATGGTCGGCGGGGTTCCGTCCACGTGGACTTTGTAGGTGCTCTGGTTGGAGAGACCACCGTAGTCGGTCACGCTAAGGGTGACGTTGAAGATCCCCTCGGAGGTGAACGTCCAGTTGGCCGTGGGCTCCTCGGCGACCACGTCGAACACACCGTCGCCGTCGAAGTCCCACCTGTACTCGCTGAAGCCCAGGGACTCCTCGTCCTCGGTGGGAGTTGCGTCGAACTTCACGCTCACGTTTAGGGGAACTATTACCTCATAACCCTCCTTGGTGGCATTTATCGCGTAGAAGGTTCCCTCGGAGACTGAGTCCACCACGAAGTGCGGTACTGGCGGCGTGCTGGGCCTGATCTCCATGTTCACGGAGAAGGTCTCGCCCACGCCTGGATCGAGCTCGATCCTCGTGTAGCCCTCAACCTGGACGTTGTGGACCTCGGAGGACCTCTCAAAGCCCTCAGGGAGGACCACGGTGTATGTGTAGTTCACGTAGCCCCCGTGGTAGGAGTCTCCCTTCAGCGCCATGCTGATCCTGAACCCGCCGGAGATGTCCGGGTCCTCGACCGCCCTCATGGTCTCGTGGTACACAATGGAGTAACCGCCGTCGTTGGGGCTGCAGGAAACGGTGAAGTGGTCCACCACGTACTGAATCGTGCCTTCCTCCGTCTCTATCGCGAACATGGGCTGGCTGACCGCCAGGGCGGGACCCATACCAGAGAGGACCTGGGAGAGGTCCTGGACGCCTGCTAGCTGGAGCTGGAGGGGCAGGTAGCCGACGAAGTCGTATGGGAGGAAGTCGAGGATGGCGCTCTTGGATAGGGTCTCGTTGAGCCACACGTCGAGTGTCTCGTTATCCACCATGATGAAGGTGACGTGGAACGAGTCCTCAGCCCTGGGCACAGTGAGGTCCTGGAGGTACACGGACTGCTCCATGACCAGATCCTCCAGGACATATGGCTCGTAGCCGTCGGCGCTGAGGACCAGGTACTCGAACTCAGTCCCGGCGGGAACCGAGAAGGAGATGAAGGGACCCTGGTCCTCGAGGTACATGAGGCCGTTCTGGGTCATGCCGGTTATCCTAACCTTGCTGGAGACGGGGTTCCCCTCCTCATCCACGAGATCCGCCTGGAACAGGACCTCCTGCCCGGATAGATCCACGTCCAGGACCTGGTCGCCCTCGGTCAGGTCGGCGAAGAGGGATCTGACGTAGAACTCCTTCGAAACGGTGATCATGAACTTCCCTGGGAAGAGCTTCAGCTCGGCACTGCCGTTGGTGCCAGTGACCGCGGTCTTCACGTAGTCCGACCCTAGGTGCATGGCGGTCACGTTGGCGCCCTCAACGGGCTCCTGCCCGAGGGTCACGTTGACCGTGAGGGTCCTGTTGAGGCTCACCGCCTCGAGGGGGACGTCCAGCCTGTAGCCCGTCACTTCGTCGTTGGGGTCGACGTAGACGGTTCCCGTCTTGGAGAAGAGGTAGACCACGGTACCCCTCTCCTCGGAGGGGTGTACCAGATAGTACACCCCGGGCTGGACCTCGAAGGAGAAGAAACCCCCTTCCTCGGTGACCTGCTGGGATACCAGCCTCCCGTCGGCGGAGTGGAGCTCCACGAGCACGCCCCTGACTCCTACCTCGCCCACCTTCGCCTTGCCCCAAACCTTCTCGGTCGGGGCGCCAGCCACCGCGGCCGCTGGGATCAGCAGCAGTACTACCAGCATCGCAGTTATCAGCTCTCTCTTCATCTCAACACCCCGCAGGGACCGATCGGAGGAATACGCACAAAATCGGTTAAAAAGATTCAAAGTAACCGGCCTCCCTCAGACGGGCAACATACCCCTTCCTGTCCCGGTCGGCGAAGGTCCCCACCACGAACACAGGTTCCTCGAAGTAGGCCCCCAGCTGCCCGACCCTCGAGACGTGCACCGAGTGCTCCTTCATGAACTGGAGCATCTTCCTCGGGTCTTCCATCCTGTTCCTCCTGCCGAAGTTCGTCGGGCACTGTGAGACGACCTCCAAGAAGCAGAAGCCCTCCTTAGGGATCATCCTCTTGATTGCCTCCTTCACCATGACTATGTGGGCCGTGGTCCACCTGGCCGAGAAGTTCGCTCCCAGGTGTGCCACCAGCTCCGCCGTCCCCATGGTGTAGTCGTAGTTCCCCATGGGGGTGGTTGTGGTCCTGAGGCCGGGGAGCGTGGTGGGGCTTAGCTGCCCGCCCGTCATGCCGTAAATCCCGTTGTTGATCATGATCACCTTGAGGTCCATGTTCCTCCTCGCAGCGTGTATGAGGTGGTTCCCCCCTATGGACGCAATGTCCCCGTCGCCGGAGAAGACCATCACGTTCAGCTCAGGGTTCCCCAGCTTCAGGCCTGTGGCGAAGGCAATGGCCCTACCGTGGAGGGTGTGAAGGCTGTCCACCCTCATGTAGGCCGGGGCCCTGGCCGTGCACCCTATGCCGGAGACGAAGGCCCACTTCTCCGGCTCCTGTTCCGTCTCCTCGAAGGCCTTCCAAAGGGCGTTGAGGACCATACCTATGCCGCAGCCGGGACAGAAGATGTGGGGCCACCTCTCCCTGCGGAAGAAGTCCCAGAAGCTCACTCCATCATCGCCTCCAGCTCGCTGGGTGTGGGTATCCTCCCTCCCAGGATCGAGATGGAGTGAACCTCGATCCCCAGCTCCTCGGCAACCCTCTTCACCACGAGGCTGTACTTCCCGATGTTCATCTCGACGACGTACACCACATCTGCCTCCGCCATCTCCCTCTTCAGGGGGCCGGTCGGGGCCGGCCATAGGACCCTGGGCCTGAGGAGGCGGTAGCCCCTGTCGACGAGCGCCTCTGCCAGCCTCCCCATCATGCCGTAGGCTATGACCAGCCTTCTCCCATCCCCCATGGTCCTCACGTCCTCCAGGAGGTCTTTCCTCCTCTCAAACTTCCCGAAGAGCCTCCTGATGAGGGTGGCGTGGACCCTGTTGTCCTCCGGCCTCGGCACACCTTTCTCGTCGTGGGTGAGGCCCGTCACGGAGACGAGGTTCCCGCGGCCGAAGACGGGGAAGGGCGGTACCAGGTCCTCCCCCGGCTCATAGGGCCTCTCCACCGGGCCCGGAGGATGCACTTTTCTTTCCAGAATCTCGTACTCGCCCTCACTCACCGGCTCCGCCATGTGGGACATGAACGCGTCCATGAGGAGGACGACGGGGGTCCTCAGCGCCTCTGCGATGTTGAACGCCTTTATGGTCAGGTCGTAGACCTCCTGGATGTCGGAAGGGGCCAGGACGGCTATGGGGTAGTCTCCGTGGGAGCCGTATCTGGCCTGGAGCACATCGCCCTGGGAGGGCATCGTTGGCTGCCCGGTGCTTGGCCCCCCTCTCTGGGAGTCGACCACGACGACCGGGGTCTCGGTCATGGCGGCGTAGCCTATACCCTCCTGCATCAGGGAGAAGCCTGGCCCCGAAGTGGCGGTCATGGACTTCTTCCCCGCCCAGGAGGCGCCGATGGCTGCCGTGATGGCCCCTAGCTCGTCCTCCATCTGGATGAATACGCCGCCTACCTGTGCGAGGCGCCTGGCCATGTACTCCATGAGGTCCGAGACGGGGGTTATGGGGTAGCCGGAGAAGAACCTACAACCAGCCCTCACGGCCGCCTCCACGACGGCCTGGTTCCCGGTCATCATCCGCCTCATGATCCCCCCTCCGGGACGTACTCGATCGCGTGCTCCGGGCAGGATAGCATGCAGAGCTCGCAGGGGGTGTCCGACCTACCCCAGTTGATGCAGTCGGAGGGCCTCGCGACCTCAGGCAGGGGAGAGCCCAGAAGGGAGAGAAACTCCCCCTCGAAGACCCCCTTGGGGCAGACCCACACGCAGATCATGCACCTCTTGCACAGCGACTCGTCTATCACGGGATGCATGCGCAGGGGCTTATGGAAAAAGGTAATTTAAATCGTAATTTTCAGCTTCTCGACGATCTCCTTGTACCTGTTCCTTATGGTTACCTCGGTCACCCCGGAAACCTCGGCCACCTGCTTCTGGGTCCTCGGCTCCCCGGTGAGCTGGCAGGCGAGGTATATCGCGGCTGCCGCCATGCCCGTGGGGGACCTGCCGGAGGTGAGCCCCATGTCGTCCAGCTTCCTCAGTATGTCCTCGGCGACCCTCTTCGTCTTCGGAGACAAACCGAGCTTGTTCGCGAAGAGGTTCACGAAGTCCATGGGCGTCTGCAAGCCTATGTTGAGCTTTAGGGCCTGATTGATCTGCCTATAGATCCTCCCTATGACTGTCTTGGGAATCCCCGTCGCCTTCGCTATCTCGTCCAGGGTCCTGGGGGTTCGGTGCTTCCTGGCTGCGGCGTAGAGGACCGCGGCAACGACGGCCTCGATGCTCCTACCCCTCACGAGCCTGCGCTGGGCAGCCCTCCTGTAGTACATGGCCGCGGTCTCCCTCACGTGCTTGGGAAGACCCAGCCTCTCGGCCAGCTTCTCAATCTCCCTCAGGGCCTGGCTCACGTTCCTCTCCAGGGGGCTGGTGGAGGCTATCCGGTGCCAGCGCATGATCCTGCTTATCTCCCTCTTCCTAACGGGCTCCAGGGCCTTACCGCTGTAGTCCCTAGTGCCCGAAATCTGCGTCGTGATGCCGTAGTCGGCCTTGAGCGGGGACGTCGGTCCGCCGGTGTGGACCCTCTCCTCGTAGTCCTCCGGGGAGAAGAACCTCTCCGGCCTTCCCATGTCTATCTCGAACTCCTCGAGAACGTACCCGCAGTCGGCGCACACTAGCTCCCCGTTCGGGAGCCTGATGATGTGGGTGGAACCGCACCTGGGACACCTCAGCGTCCTCTCCGCCATACCCTCACCTCCACCTTCTCCCCGACCCCGGGGAACTCACCCTCCACGTAGAGGTAGGGGCGATCGACGGGCCCGAAGACCCTCCGGACCACGCCGACCCTCCTCCCCCTGTGAAACACAAACTCTCTAAACCCCGATGGAGCATAACCTCTGACCCTGACGACGAAACCCTTTTCAAACTTCCTCACCACCTCCCCTTCCATAACTATTAAATAACTTTCTATCAAAGTATTAAAAGTTTTCTATTCATTGGGGGGTGAAATATACCGTGTAAAAGGGTTAAGAAGAATATGGGAGATTAGAATCAGGGTGATAGTATGGTGGTCGGCTACATCTTCCTGGTGACGCGGCCAGGAGAGGAGTACAAGGTTTACGATGCGCTGAAGGAGCTCAAGAAGGAGCTCCCAGAGATCAAGGACATCGTCCTCCTCTTCGGAGAGTATGACATAGTGGTCAGGGTCGAGGCCGAGACCACGGAGAAGCTGGTCAAGATCATCGTTGAGAGGATCAGGACCCTCGACGGCGTCCTGACCACGAAGACGTACACGGGCATGGCCCTGTGAGGGATAGGCCATGACCGGCGTCTTCGCCCTCAGGGAGTTCCTGGGCCTCGTCTCCCTCTTCCTGGGCTTCGGCCTGGCGGGCTCAGGGGCGATGCTCATCTACATGACCTCCGGAAGGTCTAGGCTGGCCGGTGGGATTCTCCTGGCCGCCGGCGTGATCATAATCCTCCTGCTCATCCTCATCCCCCTCAACTCCCAGCTCGGTGCAGAGTACGTGAAGCACATATTCGCCCTCTTCCTCAGGGACGTCCTGGCGATCCTCATAGGCCTGGGGATCTCCCTAGCGCTCTTCATCACGGTTCTCGTAAAGACGTGAAAGTAGGGCGAACTCGCTTGGGTCGAGTTCGCCCGCCCTTTTTTCCATGAGACCTGGAGCAAGCTCAGTTAGCGCCTCGAATGGCGTGCCCTCCAGCGCGTTTCTCAGCTTCTTCCTCCTCCTGGAGAAGGCCGCCCTGAGGAGCGCCTCGAAGGTCTCCATGTTCCCGTAGTCCGGGGGCTCCGCCCTCTCCAGGACGAGGATCCTCGAGCCCACCTCGGGTACGGGGTGGAATGACCGACGGGGAACCCTGGGACCCGGGGTGGCCCGGAAGTGGACCCTCACCCAAACCGTGAGCCTCCCGTACTCCCGGGTTCCCGGCTCGGCCAGTATCCTATCCACGACCTCCTCCTGTAGCATCAGCACGGCTCCCCGGGCACCATCCTTCACCAGCTTCTCCAGTAAGGGGGAGGTTATGGAGAAGGGGAGGTTGCCGACGACAAGCCATCCCCCTAGGTCGTGGTCCAGGGCGTCTCCGTGGATGAGCTCCAGCGTCCCTTCTTCCACCTGCTCCCTGAAGCGTCTTAAAAGGTAGAGGTACAGCCTCCTGTCCACCTCCACTGCCTTGACCCTCAGACCCCTCTCCAGTAGAGCCCCGGTGAGCGCCCCCAGTCCCGGGCCCACCTCGAATACCCTTTCGGCCATTGAGGCCGCCTTTTCGGCCATCCACCGGGCGGGCCTAGGGTCCAGAAGGAAGTGCTGCCCGAGCCTCCTGGAGGGCCTGATCCCCAGATCCCTGAGGATCCTCGCGACCTCCTCCCTACGGGGCATCAGCGCGTGAAGAGGCGGAACTCTATTCCCACGCCCTTTAGCTCCTCAATGATCCTGTCGACGATTACCTTGCACGGCCTCTTGAGCTTCGTCCTCCTCTCTATGTCCTCGAAGCTCTCGAAGGGCTTCTTCCTCCTCTCCTCAACGATCTTCCACATCATCCTCTTCCCGATGCCGGGGAGGAGCTCGAGGGTGTGCAGCCTCGCGGTTATGGGCGCTGCCTCGTTGAAGAAACGAACGAACTCGGCCTCCCTCTTCCTGACTATCTGCTCCAGGATCCCCGGGAGCTCGGCCTTCGCGGAGGGCGTGAGATCGTCGTACCTTATCTTCCTGTAGACCTGGGCTATCTTGTCCCTCTTCTCCAGGTCCCTCCCTATGTAGACCCGCTCCCCCACTACCAGTACCGCGGAGGGCTTGGGGATGAGCTCGAAGAGCCTGAACTCCTTTTCGCCCACCGCCTGCACTATGGTGGAGGTGTAGACCCTCCTCCTGGCGGATCTGAACTCTATGGGTACCACGTCCAGAACGTAGGCGAAGTCTTCCATGGCCCTCACGCGTACATGGCCACCAGGTCCAGGATCCTCTTCACCTGCTCGTCCGTTAGGGAGAGGCCGTCCTTCCCGAAGTGGACCCTGACCTCGACGGGGGTCATGGGGAGGTTGTTCGCGATGCTCACGGCCACGTGCACGGGCACGAAGCCGAGCTCCAACAACTTTTGCTTGAGCTCAGAGGCACTTTTGGGATCCAGCTTCGAAAAGCTCTCGAGGAAGTGCTCCAGGACCCTGCGCTGCACGACCCCGAACCTGATCCTCTTCTTCTCGGCCTCCCTCATCTCGGCCAGCATCCTGTCCACGTACTGGTTCAGGAAGATCTTGTCCGGGGCCTGGACCTCCAACTCCTTCTCCTTTGCCTCCTCACCCTCCACGAAGACCAGGGGCTGGACCTTGGAGGCCAGGAGGAGGAGGGAATCGTCGGCGAACCTGAACTTCCTCCTCCTGCGGACCAGTTCCCTGGCTTCGCTGTTTGTCAGGAACTCGACGATCTCCCCCATTTAAGACACCTTTTTGAGATGGACCGGCAGGGAAATAACTATCTTCCTCTTGCCCCCGTCCTTCACCTCAACCAGGTAAGCCCTCCCACGGACCCCCACCACTGTCCCTACCCTGCCCTGGAACTTGTGGTGCGGCATCCCCTTGTGCACGGCCGGTTCTATGTCTATGGCAACCCTATCCCCTATCTCGAACTTCTGGATGAACCTGCTGGGCGGGGGGAGGCCCCTCTCCCTGGCCCTCTTGCTCAGCTTCTTCCTGGACCTGGCCCGGAGGCCGTGGGACATCTTCACCAACTACTCCACCTCCTCGTCGTGCACCCAAACAACATCTAAATACTTTACTTCAACCTTCTTTCCGAGCAGCTCTGCCAGGGAAGGCCTCGTCCTCCCGCCATCACCGTGCATAAGTTCCTTGACGTAGGTCCCGGCCTCGCACTTGACCCTGATGACAGCCTCCTCCCCCTTCAGGTCCACGAGCTCGGCCTCGTAGACCCTCCTCCTCCTGACCAGGTCCGCCCTCCTGTGCAGGACCCTCGTGGGGGTCCTCTGCTCAATGACGCCGACCAGCCTCCGTAAGGCGTCCTCCAGCTCCTCCCTCCCGACGCCCCCCTCTATCCTTACGCCGACCTCGTAGCTCTTCGGGGGCCTGAGGGACTTCACCCTCTCCACGTCCCTCCTGGTTGCGGGCCTGAGCTCCAGTACCTCTATCATACCCCCTGCCCTCCTGTTGATCTCCTCCCTGAGGGCCTCGAGGTCTAGGCTCCTCTTAACCGGATTCCTGATCTCGAGGACAAAGGGCCTCCCATTCCCGAGCATCCTGGCGTCCACGTCCTCCCTTCCCATGCCGTGGAAGAGGTGCTCCGTGCCTCCCGCTGCCTCCATCACTGGCCCCGCAACAAGCTCCTCGACCGAGGTACCGTATTTGGACCTGCCGCCCAGGGCGGGAACGGGCCACTTGGTCTGGCTTATCCCCCGCACGAGCTTCCTGTACCTCCCGTAGAGGAAGAGGGGCTTCACCTGGAGCTCCACGAAGTCGAACCTTGCGTCTATGATGACCTTGATGTCTGGATCCTCGAAGTCCACCTCCTTCCCGGTCCTCGCGGAAACGATCTTTCCCACCTCCCTGTTCAGCTCCCTCTTCAGGGGCTCAGGCTCCGTACCCAGCTCCTCGGCCACCCTGCGGTCGGCCTCCTCCAGCTCCTCCGGAATCCTGCTCCCTACCAGGAAGGTCTCGAACTCGTACTTGGAGAGGGCCTCGATGGCCATCTCCGCGTACTTCTCAATCTTGGAAAAGAGGCCACGGCAGACGGGACACTCCTCGGGGCCCACGGGACGGTAGTCCCTCCCCGTGAGCATGGTCCAGACGACCCTGATGGCCATGCCCCTCTCGGCGTTGGATAAGCCGTGGCCCATGGAGGCGAAGTGCCTCCCGAGGCAGTGGTCGCAGAGGCCCAGCTCCGCCGCCCTGAGCATCTTGTCGATCATCGCGAGAACCTTGGCCTCCTGCTCAGGAGGATGGGGAGGGCGTTGGGCCTCCTGGGGAACCCCCTGGTCTCCCGCTCGAGCCTCTCGATCAGGTCCTCGAGGCCCATCTGGATTATCTTCCCCTCCTCCCTGACCCTGACGGGGAGGATCCCCGACTCCCTCTCCTTTGGGCCGTAGACGACGATGTAGGGGACCCACTCCATCTCCGCCTCCCTGACCTTCTTTTGCACGGTCATGTCCCTGTCGTCGACGTCGGCGCGGAATCCCCTATTTCTGAGCTTGCGGGCTATGGCGAGGGCTTCCTCGAGCATGTCGTCCCTGAGGGGGATGAGCCTGACCTGCGTCGGGGAGAGCCAGGTGGGGAACATGCCCTTCCCCCTCCTCTCGGCCTCCTCCAGGAGGGCGTAGATGACCCTCTCCACCGCGCCGCTGACGGAGCAGTGCAGTATCACCGGGTACCTCCTCACTCCGTTCTCATCGACGTACGTGATCCCGTACCTCTCGGCGTTCTCCACGTCTATCTGAACCGTGGAGAGGGCGGCGGCCTTGCCGGAAGCCTCGACGTAGTTGAACTCGAATTTCGTGACAAAGTAGAAGAATCGCTCGTCCCACATCTCGACGAGGATGGGCTCCCCAATGAGCCTAGCGAAGGGGACGACGAAGTCCTCCCTGTGCCTCTCGTAGAAGTCCCTGGTTATGCGCAAAGCGGTCACGTATCTCCTGATTCCCAGCGCCTCCAGGACCTTCCTGCTCAGGGCGGTCTGCCTCAGGAACTCCTCTATCGCCTGGGACTCGTCCCTGGCTAGGGTGTGCATGTCCGGCATCGTGAAGGCCCTGAGCCTGCGGAGCCCCGCGAGCTCCCCCCTCTGCTCCCTCCTGAAGGCGTACTTGGCTATCTCGTAGAGCCTGAGGGGCAGCATCCTGTACGTTATGGTGGAGTCCGCGAGGAGCATGAACTGCCCGAAGCATGCGGCGAACCTCAGGAAGAGCCTCCTCCCCTCCGACTCGACCACGTACTGCCTGGCCGGGAAGCGGTTGAGGTAGCTCTTCAGCGTCGGGTGCCCCATGTCGTACATGACTGGGGTTTCGCTCGGCATGGCACCGTAGCGCTGGAGCTCCTCCTCCACGTACTCCTCTATGAGGGACTTCATGAGGCGGCCCTTGGGCGGGTACCTCAGGTTCCCGGGGTCCGAGGCGGGCTCGTAGTCCGCGATCTCGTGCCTCTTCATGAGCCTCACGTGGGCCGGTTCCTTGGTCACCCTCCTCTCCTTCTTCATCTCATAGGCTGCGAAGGCCTTCAGGTCCTTGTGGGCGGTGAAGTCGAATTCCTCTATGGGCACCAGATCCCCATTGGGGGTGAGGATGAACCAGTGGGATACGGCCTTCTTCTCCGCGACCAGGGCCTTGGGCACTGCTTCGCCCTCGGCCTTGATGCTCTTGGAGAGCTCCGAGAGCGGGTGCCCCTTCACCTCCACCGAGAACGCCTTGTACCAGCCGAAGGGGGCCCTGTGGACCTCTAGGCCCATCTCGCGCAGCCTCCCCTCCAGGGCCCTGAGGACCTTCAGGGCGGTGGCGGGATCGCTGAGCTCACTGGAGAGGTGCGCGTAGGGGTAGAGCACCACCCTTTCGGCCTTCACGGTCTCGACCTGCTTCGCAATCTCCCCGGCGGCCTTCTCGACCAGCGCCTCTTGGTTCGCCTCGTCCCCCTTCTCCACCGTGGTGAACACCACAAGGGCCTCGCGGAACTCCCTCGGGCCCCCCTCCCAGTCCTCGCCGATCTCCAGCCTCTTCGTGGGCTCGAACCTGAACCGGCTAGCGTGGAGCAGCAGGAGCCGCATTGAGGGAATAGCGCATGTCACTATTATAGACCTTCATCCAGCCTGGCCGCCAGCTCGTACGGTAGGCCTGCCTCGATGATGGCCCTCTTGACCTCGTCTATAGGGTACTCGACCCTCGCGAGCTCGAGGTCGTAGGAGTCCGTAATGTCCAGGATGGCGAAGGCGGCCCGGGGATCCCCGTCCCTGGGCTGGCCCACGGAGCCAGGGTTCAGCAGCAGCCCGTTCTCGAACTCCATCTTGAACTGGATGTGGCTGTGGCCGATGATGAGGATGTCCGCCCTGGCCCTTTCCAAGAGCCAGGGACCGGCGTCCCAGGGGAAGACGTAGGTGAAGATGTCGTCGGGTGGGGCACCGTGGACCACGTGCACCCTCAGGCCCCCGAGACTCAGGCGCATGCTCCTAGGCAGGGACCTCAGGAAGGATACGTATCCTGGCTTAAGGTTCTCAATAGTCCAGAGGTCTGCAATCTCTGCAATGGGGTTCATGTATGAGACGTCGCCGAACCCCACAGAGTAGTCGTGGTTCCCCATGACGCTCCTTGCACCGACCTCCTTAAAGAGCTCGATGGCCTCGTTCGGAAACGGATTGTATCCCACGACGTCTCCGGCGTGGATGACCAAATCCGCCTTCCCCGCCTCATCGAGGACTGCCCTCAACGCTGGCAGGTTCGCGTGTACGTCGGAGATCACCAGGACCCTCAAGCCAGCCACCCATGCCAAATACGGTTAAAACACTGATCGTCCGAATTTGGACCCACCCGTGTTGCGACCGGAATCCGAATTCACCTCGCCTTCACCGTAATTTTCAATTCGTATCGTTTCTACAGTTTTCGCCTAATTTTCTAAGTAATTCGGAGATTTTTGAAAAATCAATGGCGCCCCGGCGGGGATTCGAACCCCGGTCCCGGGCTCGACAGGCCCGGATGATAGGCCGCTACACCACCGGGGCACCGACTCCGGAATTCCCCTTGACCTAAAAACCTTTTCACAGGTACTTTTCCAGCTCCGCCACCAGGTCAGGCCTCTTGGCCTGGATCTCCTCGAGTATTGGTACGACGCCCACCTTCTCTATTTTCTTCCCGTGAAGGACCTCGAAGACTTCTGAGAGGAGCCTGTCGGGCATGAGCCTCAGTTTCTCCTTCACGTAGTAGTTCCTCTCCAGCGTCCTCCAGAGGTCGGCCTTCCACCTCTCCTGGTACCTGGCGAGGAACTCTTCGGTTGTGTTGCCCTCCTCGATGGCCTCGGCTGCCGTCCTCCCGGCGTGCATCCCGCTCACCATCGCGTTTGCGATGCCCCCACCGGTCAGCGGGTCTATGAGCCTCGCCGCATCCCCGACGAGCATGATGCCGTTACCGTACGTCTTTTTCAGGGGCAGAGAAACGCTGACGGCTCCGGTGATGATCGCCAGGGGCTGGCCCTTGCGCAGGCCGGGGATCATTTCGACGAACTTCCTCAGATAGGCGAAGGTGCCACCTCCCTCTACCCTGAGGGCCTCGACCCCCAGGCCGACGTTGGCCTCCCTTTCCCCCTTGGGGAAGATCCAGGCGTAGCCGCCCGGGGCAACCTCGTTGCCCAGATAAAACTCCGTGAAGTCGGGATCTATGTCGACGTTCGCCATCCTGAACTCCGCGGTCGATACCACGTCCTTCAGGGGGACGACCGTCCTGATACCGGCCCACCTGGCCACCTGGCTCTCGAAGCCGTCGGCGGCGATGATTATCTCCGAACGGACCTCCAGGACCTCGCCCAGGCGCTTGACCTTGACCCCCACGGGCCTCCCGCCCTCCATGATGACGCCGATCGCCGGGCT
>QMSR01000001.1 GCA_003649695.1 Thermoplasmata archaeon | reverse complement strand
CAGTTTGGTATTGGACGGGACAAATGATGATCTGGTTGTTGCATCATCTACAGATTTTGATTTTGGGACAGGTGATTTCACCTTGGATTGTTGGTGTCGACGTACCACGACAGATTCAGGCGGGGACACTATTTTCAGCAGGTATCTATCCAGCAACAATCAATTATTCCTTGATGTGAACCTCGGCAAATTCCGGTTTTTCTTTCAGAATGCTGGAGTAGGTGTCATTATCACAGGGACGACAACATTGGCTATTGATACGTGGTATCATGTCGCTGTAGTCAGAACAGGTTCAACCTGGAAACTATTTGTCAACGGGACACAAGAGGGTGGCGACCAGACTAGTACCGAGAGTGTCAATAATCTGACCGGTCAAGATTTTTATATCGGTGGTTGGAGTGGTGGGTCACTATACAAATTTGAGGGATATCTGGATGAGGTGAGAATCTCTGATAGTGCGCGTTGGACAGCAGGTTTCACTGTTCCTTCTGCGGAATATTCTTCTGATGCCAATACAAAATTACTATTGCACCTGAATGGAGGTGCCACAACATTCGTTGATGACTCATTTTCACCTCATACTGTAACAGCGAATGGCGATGCACAGATTGATTCTAGTCAATATAAATTCGGTGGGGCGAGTGGAAAGTTTGACGGGACTGGTGATTATCTGACAGTTCTTGATTCTGATGATTGGTATCATAGCGGTGATTTCACTTGGGATTGTTGGGTCCGCTTTAACGGCACGCCGACGAGTGCTGTATTCATCGCACAATATCAGGACGCATCAAATCTACTGCGATTTGATTACAATACCACAAATGGTCTTGAATTTTCAATCTATTCCGGAGGTGTATGGGTGCTGGATATGTATCGTGCATGGACACCATCTGCCGACACCTGGCATCATGTCGCGGTCGTTCGCAGTGGCTCCACCTGGTATCTATTTGCGGATGGCCTGCAACTAGGCACGACTGCGACATATGCTGGATACCCAAATCTTGCAGGCAGTCTATATATTGGACAGGTTGGAGATGGCACAAATTATTTCAATGGATGGATTGACGAGGTGAGAATTTCAAATGGTATTGCTCGATGGACAGCTGATTTCACCGTTCCGACGGAGGAATATTCAGCTCTAGCGGTATTACTGAATAAACGGGAGCGGCATAGAATAGCGAGACCGATAGACAGAATTCCAAGTGATGTTTTAGTTTGGTAGTTTTATTTGAAAGGAGAAGAAAATGGCTGGTATTTTAGCAGTAGCACAGACAGCAGAGGTTGCAACGGGAACCTCGAAGAAAACTTTGCTGCAACTTGTGGCTGCAGCGAATCACAGAGTAAAGGTCAAGGAGATCTCAATCAGTTTTGATGGGACTTCAAACACCGCTGCACCGATACTCGTCGAGGTGCTGAAGCAGACTGACGCCGGGACAATGAGCAGTCTCACCCCGGTCAAAATCGACGAGGACGGAGACGAGACCCTGCAGACCACGGCTCAGCACACCGCGACCGCAGAACCCTCTTCTGGCAACGTCAATATGCGCGAGCAGGTCCACCCGCAAGGCGGCTATACCTGGCAGGCTCCGTTCGGGGGTGAACTCGTCATCAATGGCGGTGATCGCCTGGGTATTGCTGTGACTGCAGGGGCTGACGTCAATGCCGTAGCTCGTATGATCTTTGAGGAGTAATTCCAATGCCAAGCTGGACACATCGTAGAAGTAGAAAACAGTTCTTCAGGTACGGCCAACCATCCGCACCGAATAATGATGTGGCCGGCAAAAACGTCAACGCATTCAGGCGGGTATTGTTTGCGCAATATCCGCCTATGCGTCTCCTCGACGGCAAAATTATTCGCAGAGAGACGACAGAGCCCATAGATGGGACTATATTCGCGCAGGTCCCCTCCGTCTTCTGCAGGTTCCTTCCGTCAAAACCAATCCATCCCAGCATGCTCGTTGGCCATGCTCGTCGCTCACCTGCCAAGCCTCCGCAATGGCTGAAATACACACAGACATTGAATGGGTATTACAGGGTGGCTGATGTTGGTCAATATGAACTATATATAGGAGAAGATGCTCTCCCTGACTTCAGTGCTCCACCAGCAGCCACGAGCACCTCATTGCCGTTTGACTATTCCATCACTCCACCATTGGTGGGGACGAAAGATGTTTATATTACTGTTCGATATCGTAATGAATATGATTTAGTCAGTCTAGATCAATTCACTACGAAATATACTATAGACACCAGTGGCAATATTGTGAGACAAGACCCATCATCTCCTCAAGATCTTTTGGTTCGCGAAGCCTCCGGATATAGATTGACAGTCACCGCAGAATATCACTACGCCAAAGATGGTGATGATAAGGCGGACACCTGGCAACTCTATTACACCACCACAGGAGTTGACCCTGATCCATTGGTGGATACTCCGATTGAGGAAGAGATAAAGTTCAGGGTAGATATAGCATTCTTCGGATATGCACTAGGGCCCTTCTCAGCTGATACTGATGTTCGTGTATTACTGCGAGTGAAACGGAGTTCAGATGGAGCTGATGATGGGAATTCTACAGTGGTTCAACACACAATGACTTCGGCAATGGACACACCTTCTTATGGCTCGGCATTTGGTGGAGGTGTATATGATAATAGGTAAAGGAGGATATTATGAGACGAGTGAAAGTGGTAGGGTACTTCACTGAGAATACTCCGTATGAGCATGAGGCAGAAACCCTCAAATTGTCATTGGAAGCGAATGGATATGAGTATGATATCCAGGGAGTGCCGAATCTAGGCAGCTGGCAGAAGAACACACAATACAAGGCATTGGTCATCCTGTCAATGCTGAAGAAGTACAGAGGCCTCCCAATTCTGTATCTGGACGTCGACGCTATCATGGTCCACCCTCCATTGATACTGGAAGACATTGACTGTGATGTGGCGGCTGTCCATTTCTGCAGGACAAATGAATTACTGTCTGGGACGCTCTATTTTTCTGGTTCTAAAATGTGTATGATATTGGTGAGAGACTGGATCAAGCTGAATGAGCAATATCCTGAAAAATTGCCAGATGGACGGGCAGCCTGGGATCAGCGTACTCTGGAGATGGCAATAAAACAGAATCCGAAGGTCAGGTTCTATGAATTGCCGCAGGAGTACACGTGGATCACAGAACTCACACAAAAGACCCAACCGGATCTGAGTCCTGTCATCATGCACACCAGAGGGGCGAAACGGTTCAAGAATATCATCAACAAGAAACAGAAGGAGGAAGGATATGCCGTATGATGTATGGGCCATATGGCCTTCTGCTCATCCAAAGCTCGCGAATGAAACTGCAAAGAGATGGAAGGCAGCAGGATACAAGACAGCCGTCTTATTGGATAATGTTGGGGACAGACCTTCTGAATGTAATGCGGTATGTGTCGCAAGAGAATGGAAGGGTTTCCCCAATGCGATCAATGTACTGACACGCATGGTGAAGGCAGATATGGTGGTTTGTATAGGGGACGACCTTTTCCCTGCGAGAGAAGCTGATTGTCAGACGATCGCAAGGCAATTTGCAGAGAGATTTCCTGATTTGTTTGGTGTCATGCAACCTACAGGAGATCGGTTCGGCTCCATTGACGAGTGTGCTCCTTCTCCCTGGATTGGCAGAGGGTTTATTGATGAGGCTTATGGCGGCAATGGTCCATATTATGATCAATATTTCCATTATTTTTGCGACGCTGAATTACAAGAGGTGGCGGTGTTGCTTGACGCCTTTCAGCAGAGACGAGATCTGTCACAATACCATGATCATTGGCAGAGGGATGGAGGAGAACGGCCACCCCATTTGATGAGGGCATTGAAGGAATGGAAGAAAGACAGGGCTCTGTATGAAGGTCGTAAACGTCACAATTTCCCCGGCCATGAAAGGAAGAGAGGATAACATTACAGGTATGGAGAGATATGTTTGAACCGATTGACAACCAGCGATATGCTGATATAGCAGGACAGTCATTTGATCAAGAAGAAGTCATTCCTGGTCCTATCATCTATGGGCGGACTCATGTGATTGCGGAGAAATTGCATCTGATCAGATCTCTTGGCTCATGTATTTTACTCACATCATTCTCAGACGCATCTCTTACTCATGAGATGATGAGACAATGCCCTCCGAATGTGGTTCACTGGTTCTCAAACAATGCTATGGTAGATGATCAGAGAGTCACGAATCTGCCTATAGGATTCCGGTTCAGTCGGGATTCTCAAGAATTGTGTCTCGCGCTGATACGAGAGGGCAGAAGAGAGAGGAAGAATCTGATGTATGTGAATTTCATGCGACAGATTCCAAGAATTCCCAATCCTCGTGAGGGTCTATATGAACAATTTGCTGGGCTCGAATGGACGACAGCGAAAGGAGGGTTCGCTGAAAATTACGTGGAGATTGGTGAGTTCTATCAAGACATTCAGTCTCATGACTATGTTCTGTCTCCTCCTGGTGCTGGAATTGACTGCCATCGTCATTGGGAGTCTATTGCTTTAGGATCTATCCCTGTTGTGCTTCGTTCTCCGGTCACAGACATTCTAGACGACATGCCATGTCTTAGAGTAAATGATTGGTCAGAGGTGACGAGGGAGAGATTGGAGGCTGAACTGCCTGAATTGCAAAAGAGATTTGAATGGGAGTCAATGCAAAAGTTGGACATGCGATATTGGAGAAGGAGGATTGAAGATGAAATTGCAGGTCTGCGGGATCCCTCGTAGTGGGTCAACTCTCGTGTGGCAATTGGTCCAGGAGATTTTTCCTGATCAACAGATAGGGAAGACTCACCCAGATGCCTGGGAATATGAAGATGGTCTTGTCTCCATCATCACCATACGCAATCCATATGACGTGGCAGCCTCTCGTTACAGAATTCGCTTGAGTCGTGGGGGTGAGGGGGTCGATGGTATGATAGGCCTAGAAGCTGAATTGGATGTCATGTCAACCATGTATGTAGGGCTCAAATATGTTGTATGCTCTCCTCATATGCTCCTCAGGTATGAGACATTCTATTCCAATTATGACTGGATTTTTGACTTGTTGGAAATCCATTTTGATCTGGATATTCATGAGAATGTGAGGAATCATCTCAAAGAAAAATATTCGTTGGCGGCAAATAAAGCAAGGGCGGAAAAATTGAAGAATTTCAATGAGATTGATGACATGCAGATTCATGGTGATCATATTGGTCCTGTTCATCCAAACACATGGCAAGAATCATTGCCTAAATGGGGGCATGAGATGGTCCGCAAGTATTGTGAACCTATTGCAAAGGAGTGGCGGTATGAAATATGTTAGCTTCTCGGTATATGGCGATGATCCTATGTATGTCAGAGGCGCTGAAGAGAACGCCAAGCTCATGCCTGAGATATATCCTGGATGGAAAATGATTGTTTTTTGTGAGGATACCACACCTACTCAACAATTACGGAGGCTTGGATGTGAGATCAGAAGAATGGGGAAATCGCGCAAGCATACTGGTATGATGTGGCGTTTTCTGCCTGCATGGGAAGATGGGGTGGAGCGTGTGATTTTCAGGGACGCAGATTCGCGTATAAATGTCAGAGAAGCTGCGGCAGTGCAAGCATGGATTGAATCCGGGAAGAAGGCTCATTGCATGCATGATCATCCTCATCATTTGTGCTTGCCTTTATTTGGTGGTATGTGGGGAGTGAAAGGGAAACTGAAAAGGTTCAATGAATTCAAGGAACATTGCAGGATGAAAATGAGACGGGTGGATGATATGAAGTATCTTCAGAAGTGTGTTTTGCCACAGATCAGGGATAGTCTGCTGAGACATGCGGACCTGCCATGCCCTGCTCATTGGGTGCAGCCAGAGCCTTTCCCACCCCATCCACCTTATTCTGGTTTCGTGGGTCAGCAATATTCAGCAGGAGGAATATCTGTATCAGTGTAGAATTCGGGCGGGGCCGCCTCCTTTCCTCGGGTGCTGCCGACACCTGCAAAAAGAGCCCCCGCCCATTTTATTATCATCGCAAATAATTTTATCAAAAAAATTATGATTGAGAAATAACCTGTTTTCTGGTGTCAAACCATTCTATCAAAAAATAATCAAAAAAACTTCAAAAAATCATTTGCTTTATGCAATGTGTTATAGTAATATAACAATGTAGTCATTGCTTATGTTTTTGTTTGTGTTTTGTTTTTGTTTTCACAAGGAGAAGAAAATGAGAGAATACCGGATAATTCACAAGGAATTCAACACCCCTATTGATATGTGGGGTGAGGTTCACCTGGTCACCACCAAGTGGGCAGAGGTGCAGAAATGGCTGAGAACGAAGCCAATCACCTATGCATATGTGGTGATCACCCCAAAATCAAAGCCATATTCCCGTGACATATACGCTATGGGTGATATTGTCGCAGGAATGACTGTCAGTGAGTTGAAGGAGCATCTTCAGCGGAGATTTTGGGGTCATCCGATTTTGGATGAGATTGGATTCGGACTGTAATTCACCTCATTTTACAAGGAGAAGAAAATGAATATGATAGAAACATATGAAGATGAGATTGTGCGCCGAACATATCCCGGCGCATACATCGTCGGAATCGCGGCGATGTACATTGATCTAGGTGATAGGCGACTGTGGTACGATACACTGATCTCCACCAGGGAAGATGCGTTGGCTATTATCCGGCGCGGGGTGGACGCATACGGCCGTACCATCCTGGCGCTCAACCTGGTGCTGGATATAGACGGACGCAGGGTATATCCGGATTACCGGGTGGATGAATTGAAACAGTAATTTAAGGACTTTTACAAGGAGAATGAAATGGGAACTATCAAGGCGATCAGTTACACCGGAGGGAAATATGGGGTATTGGTGATCGGAGGACGTAACAGCCATTGGAGGTATCAGACCAAAGACGGAGTGAAGCATCGTAGCATGAAGGCAGTGAGAGAGCATGCAGAGAAGGAGCTGAAGAGATTCATTGCAGAGGTGTTGGCGAAGAGGTGGAGAGCGAAAATCGCATAAAAGTCTTGCATTGCTTTGTTATAGTAATATAATGACCAAATTCATTCTTAAGGAGGAATCATGGAAGCCACAATCACGATGGAAAGTGTATGGGAACAGTACAAGGAAATGATCTATAATATCGCCTGGAAGATGGCCAAACAGCACAATGAGGATTTTGATGAGCTGGTGAGTGAAGGCATCAATGGAGTGATGAAGTACCTCCCCCGCTATGACTCTGCCAAATCCTCTCTCTGTACATGGGTCTATCGTTCAGCATGGGATGAAATGAAATCATACTGCATCAATCCAAAACGGAAGAGACATGTAGCAACAGATTTCAGTGACCTGACAGATGATAATGACCTGGCTCATCAATTGCCCTCCACCTCTTCTTGGATTGGTGACATCATGCAGGAGATTGGTGATGAGGCCCGGGCTCTGGTGAAAGTTGTGTGTGAAGCTCCCGATGAATTGCGAAAAGAGATCATTCGCGGAAAACAAGAAAGGAGAGCTGAGGCTCTCAAAGCATACATGATTGATGTCCTGGACTGGCATCCTGAGAAGGTCAATACTGTCTGGAGGGAGGTGTCTGCGTGTCTGTAGGCTCTAGACTTCGTGCCTGCATCAAGACACCTATGATGAGATTTCAGATACGTGGGGTCCGATTCCTGGAGAAGAATGCAGGACGAGCCATCATAGGTGATGATATGGGTGTGGGGAAAACCTTGCAAGCTCTGGGGTGGCTTGCCATTCACCCGGAGGCTCGTCCTGTCGTGATCGTCTGTCCTGCGAATGGAAAATACAATTGGCAGGAACAGATAGAAGAGCATACTGATCTCGATTGTGAGGTTCTGTCAGGCAGAAGCACATATGCCATCTCCTCTGATATTGTGATCCTCAATTATGATATCATTGTGAATTGGGAGAGTGAATTGCTAGCGATGTGTCCTCAGGTGCTCATTATTGATGAGTCACATTATGTGAAGACACGAGGGATAAAACGGACAAAAGTCTGCAAAAATCTTGCGAAGATCTGTCCTCATGTGATGTGTCTCAGTGGCACACCCATCATCAACAGACCTATTGAATTTTTCCCCGTATTGAACATGGTGCGACCTAAACAATTTTCATCATTCTGGAAGTATGCGATGAGATATTGTGACCCAAAAAGAGCATGGCGAGGACAAGGATGGGATTTTCGAGGTGCTTCTCATACTGAGGAGCTGCATGAGATGGTCTCACCCTTCATGATTCGGAGAATGAAGACAGATGTGCTGAAAGAATTGCCACCAAAAAGGCGGATCGTTCTTCCAGTGGAATTGTCCAATCGCAGGGAATATGAGCAAGCCAAAAAGCATTTCTTGGAATGGTACGCCTCAAAGAAGGGTGAGAAAAAAGCTCTGAAGGCTGCTAAGGCTGAAGGATTCGTCAAGTTGGGTCAGCTGAAACGTCTGGCAGCAGAAGGAAAGATGAGAGCCGCCATGGAATGGATTGATGACTTCCTGGAAATGACAGGTCAAAAGCTCGTAGTGTTTTGTCACCATCATGTCATATTTGATCTATTGAAAAAGAGATACAAAAAGATCGCTGCAGTAGGCGGAGCAGGGAGTAAAAGGCGAGCTGATGACGTCCGTAGATTTCAGGAGGATGACAAGTGCAGAATATACATTGGATCAATCAAAGCAGATGGGCAGGCCATTACATTGACTGCCGCATCCACCACTCTATTCGTTGAGCATGGATGGACTCCAGGTGAGCATGACCAAGCTGAGGACCGAGTGAACAGAATCGGTCAAGCAGCTGATAAGATTACAGCATATCATATGATAGCACGAGACACCATAGATGAATATGTGTGGGCGATCATAGAGAAGAAACGAGATGTGGTGTCCCAAGTGATAGACGGAAAATCTACTCTCAGGACTGATGTGGATTTTGATGCAATTATCAGGCATTTGAAAAGGAGACAATAATGGAGAGAGACAAAATTGCAGTGAGGAGGGAAGATGGATGCTGTGAATTATTGATTTGGAATGTTCCCAAATCCCTCAAAGAGAAATTCAAGATCAAATGTGTGGAGAAGAGTGTCACCATGCGTGAAGCATTGATCAACCTGATGAGGACTTTTGTCAAATGATAGATTTCATCCAATTATGTGATGACAAAGGCATCGCTCACATGTCAGAGGGCCATCACCATTGCCATGAAGGATGGGTGCAAGTGCATTGCCCATTCTGTTCTGACGGGACTGAAGGGTGGCATCTGGGGTGGAATGAGGAGCATGGCGCGATGAATTGCTGGAGGTGTGGGCGGCATACTATATGGGAATATTTGCATGCTGTATTTCTGAGAGTAAATATCAGAGAACTTCTGCAGCAATATGAGACAGGGCGACCAGCTCTCACGCAGAAAGAGCAATCACCCAGACCTACATTTGTTGATCCGCCTCCGAATTGTGATCGCCTCAAATTGACTCATACCAAATATCTGATAGAGCGTGGATTTGACCCAAAAAAATTGAGGCGGGAATGGGGTCTGAAAGGGACTGCAGGACTATCGGGTGAATGGAGTTGGCGGATCATTGCTCCTATTCGTGACAGGATGGGCCAGGTCGTCGCGTATACTGGCAGAGCACTCGGCAAACAGATGAAGCCAAGATGGAAGACCACCTCGAATGAAAAAATGGTGCAGGAACCCAGGCAGCTGATATACGGTATTGAAAAGGTGATGGAATCGGTCCTGGTGGTAGAAGGGCCGAGTGATGTGTGGCGTATGGGCCCGGGTGCTGTCGGGGTATTAGGAATAGACTGGACAGAGGAACAGGCTTCAATACTCCGCCAATTTCCACGTCGATATATCATGTTTGATCCGCAAATACAGGCACAATCTCGCGCACAAGGGTTGGCTGAATGGCTGTCTCCTTTTCCTGGAGTGACTGAGGTGATAGATGGGTTGAAATGCGATCCAGGGGACCTATCGCAAGACGAGGCTGATAATATAATGCGCGAGCTTGGATTTTGAGCTTGCATATGTAGCAGGGAATTCGTATAGTAGTCTTTCATGCAGAGGCTCACCATCCGCCGCAAAAAGAAAAATTTCTGGTCTGCCCCCTCTCACTACCCCACGGAGAGCCTCTAGTGGGAGGGGGCCGGGCCTTTTGTTGTAGGGAGGTTTTGAGATGAGTTATGAAGAATACTGGAACCATATGTCTTTTTATGATGATGGTGAGTGGTTTAGATTCCCTAGAAAATTTTTACTTGTGATGAGTCCCAGGGATGCTGTTCTACTATCATTGATCTTTAATATTGCAAATATGAAACACAAAAAAGGAGAAGAAAAAAACGGATGGTTTTCTCTTTCCAACAAACGAATTCGAAATAATATCTATTATACGGACGTTCAAATCAAATCTTCTATAAAATCTTTGAATGATAAAGGGATTTTGAGTGTGGAGAGAAAAGGTGTGCATGGCAGAAGATTTATATATGTGAACATAGATCTATTAGAAGAATTAGTCACTGAGTACAAAAATGTACTGAGTACAAAAATGTACTCGGAGAAAAACAAAAATGTACTAAGTACTGAGTACAAAAATGTACTCGGACAGGAGGGTACAAGAACTATTAAAAAAGAACTTAATAAAGAACGTTCGACATCCGTCGAACATCCTGCAAATACTTTTCCAAATAACAACACCCCACAAAAAACTGATGAAAGGAGATGGACAAGATACGCCAAAAAGTTATCAGATGCCATATCAACCTTTCGCAAAGTCAATTCCAAATCAAAATTGAGATCATGGGGTCAGTCCATCAAACAATTACACACCATTGAGAAAATTGAGATAAAAAGACTCAAAAGAGTATTGCTTTGGTATTGTAAGACCATCACAGGAGGAGTCCCAGAATTCATTCCAGAAGCATTTTCTGGAGCAGCATTCCGAGAAAAATTCCTGAGGATAGAATCCGCCATGCAAAGAGAAAACCCCACCCCCAACAGATTTCGACATGAGGTGGAAAGGATTGATCTTGGTAATGGTCATTTCAAAGTTCGCTTTACACCAATAAGGGGAAATGAATGAGGAGAAGGAAAGTAGATAGTAATGCGGAACGACAGATGGTGATTGGAATGATCACATCATCTGAGTTTCTCAGTCAGGTGTCTTCCACAATAGACCTGAAATTGCTGAGTGCCAGTCATATCAAGACTATTGTGAAATGGTGCCTCCGCCATTATGAACGATATAAAGAGGCTCCAGGCAAAACAATTGAGTCTATATATCAGGCATGGGCTGAGAAAACCCATGCAAAGCCTGATGTGATAGAAGCTGTCCATGACATGCTGGAGGACTTGTCGGACCAATATGAATCAGCTTCGGAGCTGAATGTGCCTTACCTTCTCGACATGACGGCCCAGCACCTAACGATCTCGCGGTTGAAGCAGTTATCAAATGACATCGAGTATGCAATCCACCAGTCCGACCCAGAGATTGCTGAGATCGCCTTATCTTCCTATAACTCAATAAATATAGGGCAAGGCCATGGAATTGACCCTTTGAATGATGATCAAGCCTGGGATAATGCATTCGCAGAATCTCAGAGACCTATTATTAAATTTGGGCATGAATCAGCGGACAAATTCTTCAAGCATGCTCTCACTCGTGATGCTCTGATAGGTATATTGGG
Source organism: Thermoplasmata archaeon (assembly GCA_003649695.1). Lineage (GTDB taxonomy): Archaea > Thermoplasmatota > Thermoplasmata > Thermoplasmatales > B87-G9 > B87-G9. Next base: position 24,616 of record QMSR01000001.1, on the reverse strand, counting down.
CCCGGAAAAACGAGGGAAGACGTGGTGGTGTCTGGAATTTGCATTCCGAGGCCTAGCCAATAGAAGGAAGGTAGCGTTTTTTGAGGTGGGGGATCTGAGTGAGTCACAGATCATGAAGAGGATAGGAGCGAGATTATGTGCGCGACCTCTATTTCGGAATGATTTGGGTGAGATAAATATCCCTATCAGTATTGAGAAGGTCGGTGGAAGTGCTGAATGTGAATGGAAGACGGTGGTGAAGGATAAGATTGCGCGAGCTGAGGTGTGCAAGAAGGCAACGAAGAAGTTCATGCGCAGATATGGAATATCCAATGATCCTCATTTTATGGTGTCTACTCATCCGAATTCATCTATTCATATTCAAGGCATTGACAATATATTGAATAGATGGGAAATTGAGAAGGGGTTTATTCCTGATGTGATCATCATTGATTATCCTGATATTCTTGCACCTGAGCCAGATACCACCCATCAAGCAGTGCGAGATCAGATCAATGCGACATGGAAGGCATTGAGAAGATTGAGTCAAGAAAGGCATTGTCTGGTGATAGTGCCTACACAAGCGAACAGAGCAGCATACACCAGTGAGACCATGTCAATGGATAATTTCAGTGAGGATAAGAGGAAATTTGCTCATGTCACAGGTATGCTGGGCCTCAATCAGAATGAGGAGGAAAAAGAGCAAGGAGTCATGAGATTGAATTGGATTGTGTTGCGCGAATCTAATTTTTCTTCTTATCAATGTCTGTCTGTAGCACAATGTCTGACGCTGGGTCGGGCATATTGTTGTTCGGTATTTTAGGAGGAGATATGCTCACTTATCAAGAATTCATCAAACAAGAGAAACCGAAGCCTCGTACTCCTCGTGATTTTGTGCGTGATATGGCGATGCGTGGACGCACAGATGATCAGATTCGTGGAGTGGCTAGTGTCACCCGATGGAACAATCACATGAAGGAGGTCATGGAATGGTGTCAGAGGAGAGGAGACAGATGGCGCTCCAAATATACTCCTCCGAAGAGAAAAATAAAAATTATGAGAAAATTATCACATTCTCATTGATTCATGATGATAATGTGGTGTAAGAATTTTTATTTTGTTTTGTTGTTCAGGAAAGGAAAAGGAGAAGAAATGACTCGTGCAAAATTGGTGAAGTTGATGGACAAGCTCGGCCTCAACTACACGGCAAAGATTTCCGCAGACCGGGCAGAGAAGAAGATCATTCGAGAGGTGGAGAAAAATGGTGTCCCGGAAGACATCGATCTGACAGATGAGGAAATTGAATATTTTGCCTCAATTGGTTTTGAGGTGCAGATCGAAGACGACGACGAGGACGACGAAAACGATGGTGAGGAAGGACAGGACGAAGAGAATGATGAGGACAACGAGGATGAGGACGATGACGAGGATGAACCCCCGGCCAAGTCCAAGAAGAAGTCTTCCACCAAAAAGTCTGCCAATAAGGAGTCTTCCACTCGTTCAGCCAGGACTGCCAAGAAGAATGAGATCCTTGCTGCCATTGTCAAGGCCCTGAAGAAGAAGCGGACTCGGGCGGAGGTGGTGGAATTTGTCCAAGACATGGTTGAGGACGCAAAGGAAACCACCATTCGGACTTATCTGTCGGACGGGAAGAATCCTACCTACAATCCGTTTGAGAAACTGCTGGTCGAGGACAGCAACAAGAAACTGTCGTTTCAAAAGTAAATCTACAACCTGAGTCAGCCCAGCCTTATGGATATTAAGTGCTGGGCTCTCAGGCGTTTTATTTAAGGAGGAGAATAATGAGTTATGAGCACGTGGTATCCGTATCAGGTGGAATGGATTCTGCGACTGTTTTGAGGTATTCGGACATCTTGGGAAAGACGCTGGCAGTCAATTTTACCTATGGCAGCAAGCACAATGAATATGAGCGTGAGTGTGCTGTCCGTCTCTGTCAGCATTTCGGAATTGATCTCATTCGGCTGGATCTGAGCAATGTCGGAAAGGCGCTGAAGTCCAACCTGCTTCTCAGTGGAGGTGAGATCCCGGAAGGTCATTATGAGGATGAGAATATGAAGCTCACGGTGGTGCCTGGCCGGAACATGATATTCACATCTATTTTGGCCGGCATTGCTGAATCGAATGGTGCTGGGAAGATATTTCTCGGCATTCATAGCGGTGATCATGCCATCTATCCAGATTGCAGGCCCGAATTTTTGATAGCCATGAATGATGCAGTCATGGCTGGCACAGATAATAAGGTGTGCCTGGAAGCTCCTTTCATCTACAGTGACAAGGAGTCCATCTTGAGGTGGGGATATGAGCATGGTGTCCCATATGAGATGACCAGGACGTGTTACAAGCATCAGCCTCTTGCCTGTGGTAAATGTGGAGCCTGTCAGGAGAGGCTTGAAGCATTTCGGCTCATTGGAAAGACGGATCCGGTCGCATACGAGGAGAAATGATGTTCCGAGTGTCAAAACGAATCGAGGTTGCAGGGGCTCATTGGCTGGACTTGCCATATGATTCCGCTTGTAAGAATATGCATGGACATAATTGGATCATCGTGGTGACAGTGCAGGCAGAGGAATTGGATTGCACAGGCATGGTAATTGACTTTAAATCTCTCAAGGAGATAGTGCATAAGCTGGATCATCAATGCATCAATGATGTGGTGGGCGCAGAAGAAATTATCAACCCTACGGCAGAGAATATCGCTAAGTGGATTGCTGAGGAGGTTGACAATCACCTGTCATTCTCTAACTCATCAGCTCGCGTGGAACAGGTGGAGGTCCAGGAAAGCGAAGGGAACAAAGCATGGTATATCCCGTGAGTGAAATCTTTTACTCTCTTCAAGGTGAAGGGTATTGGACAGGCAGAGCTGCAATATTCCTTCGTCTATGGGGATGCAATCTGAAATGTCCATGGTGTGATACTCATGTCCCTCCGAGATTCTATTGTTCGGCAGATGAGGTGGTGAAGGCTATCAGTCATCAGATTCCGCATGATCATTCGGATATTTTGGTGGTGATTACTGGTGGGGAGCCTACCATTCATAAATATGCAGAATTGGTGACTGCATTGCATACATCACTCCCTATGTGCATGATAGCAATGGAGACCAATGGGACAAATCTGGCTCGTCCTGTATTGCAGGATTTGAGGCAGAGTAACATTCTCAATTGGATTACGGTCTCACCGAAATTGGGTGTGCAATCTGATGAGATTATTGAGTCATATTTTGTGGATTCGAAGTGGTGCGGAGATGAGCTGAAGGTGGTGCTGGATCCTAATGGTGATATTGGTCTATTGAGAAGGTATGGACCAATGTTGCGGCATCGATTCAGACACCTATACATCCAGCCATTGTCCGAAGATTTTCAGCCAGCAGTCAAATTCGTGAAGGAGAACCCATTATGGCGCCTGAGTGTTCAGATGCACAAAGTGATATCTATCGCTTGAGTTGGAAGGATGTCAAGGATATAGCGAAACAATGTGCTCGTGCCATTCTTGACATATGGCCAGAAGGAGCCCGTCTTTTTGGCATTCCTCGAGGAGGGGTGTATGCAGCGATGGCCATTGCTCAACATTCACCTCTATTATCCATCACAGAGGATAGTGGTCTGGCTGATATCATTGTGGATGACATCTATGATTCCGGAAGGACCATGAAGATGTGGAAAAAGACCACTGGAAATCCTCGAGGGATGTGTCTCATCGACAAGCGTAATTCATCATGGAAGAATAGGTGGGTGGAGTTCCCGTGGGAGAGGATGAATGCGGAGCGAGGTCCTGAGGAGAATGTCGTTCGTATGCTGCAGTATATTGGTGAGGATGTTCAGAGGGAGGGGTTGCTGGAGACTCCGGAAAGAGTGGTTCGGTCATGGTATAAATTATATGGAGGATACAGGCAGGATCCGAAAGACATCCTCAAAACATTTGAGGACGATTCATCAGATGAGATGGTGGTTCTGAAGGACATCGAGTTCTATTCCACCTGTGAGCATCATATTCTACCATTCTTTGGCAAGGCTCATATAGCCTACATTCCTGATGGTAAGGTGGTGGGGATCAGCAAACTGGCGCGATTGCTAGAGTGTTTCGCCCGCCGTCTGCAGATCCAGGAGAGGATATGTCGTCAAGTCACCAGCATTCTGATGAAAGAACTTCGCCCACTCGGAGCAGCATGTCTTCTTGAGGCACAACATTTCTGCATGACGAGTAGAGGGGTGGAGAAGCAAAATTCTATCATGGTGACATCTTCACTCGAAGGTGTCTTCAAATCTGAGAAGGGTGTGAAAGAGGAATTTCTGACTATTGTTCGAGGATAAGGAGAAGGAATGGCTGTATTGGATGATGTGAGCAAATTGAAATCATTGGGGTCCAATAAGACGGATTACACGTATGAAGAGCCTTGCGTTGAGATGCTGGAGGTCTTCCCAAATCGTCATGTCGGAGATGATTATATGGTGGAGATGAGCTTCCCTGAGTTCACCTCTCTCTGCCCGAAGACCGGCCAGCCAGATTTCGCCACCATTACCGTGCGATATATTCCGAATAAGGTGTGTCTGGAGAGCAAGAGCATCAAGCTCTACATGTTCGCCTATCGGAATTTCGGAGCATTCATGGAGAGTATCACAGGAAAGATTCTGCGTGATTTTGTGCAGGTATCTTATCCTGTCTACATGAATGTCATAGGTGATTTTGCACCAAGGGGAGCACTCGCCATCAGAGTGCATGCTACATGGAGTCAGAAAGAAGGGTTCCATACTCCTGCAATCAGAATGGAATTGAGGGAATAATGAGCGTCGAACTTTTGATGATGGATTCTGGAGCGTTCTCGGTCTGGACAAAGGGGTCTGAGGTCGACCTGGACGCATACATTGAATTCTGCAAAGACCACCTCGATGTGATTGATGTCATTGTTGCACTAGACGTCATTCCAGGCAGGCCCGGTGACAAGGCTTCTCTCACCAGAGAAAATATTGAGACATCCTGTGAGCTGGGATGGAAAAATTATCAGCGTATGCTGAAGGCAGGTCTGCCAGTGGAAAAGGTTCTTCCAGTCTTCCATCAGAACGATGACTTCAAATGGCTGCGGCGATTTATTCGTCGAGGTGTCCCATACTTTGGAATATCCCCTGCAAATGATCGCACATCTTATCAGAGACAGTTGTGGCTTGATCAATGCATGCGAATCGTGTGTGATGACAAAGGCATGCCCAAGGCCAAGTTTCATGGGTTTGCGGTGACGTCAGTCCCTTTGATGCTGAGGTATCCATGGTATTCGTGTGACAGTGCATCATGGTTGAGGTGTGCTATGTATGGCGGGGTGATGATTCCTTGGACTGAGCCAGACGGAGAACGAAATTATCTCAAGACACCTCGTGTGGTGAATTTCTCCACCAAGAACGATCTGCGGAAAGAAAAGGGTGCTCATTATGATTCTATGAATGCAGCACACAAGAAGCAGGTGGATAAATATCTCAAGGACATGGGAGTGGTGATAGGGAAATCGTCATATCGTAGAGAGGAGAGAAAATACAAGGTATCAGCCAGGGGCGAAGAAAACATATTTTGTCGGCATGAGGATCATGTCATTGTCGAGAAGATTGAGGTGGCTGGAGTGTCTAATTCAGTCGCGGTTCGGGCAGTGGTCAATATGAGGTATATGGAGGAGGTGGAAAAGAGGATAGAATGGCCTCGCCCATTCAAGTCGATGAAGAGAGGGCTCATATGAAGATTTATTTTGCGGGAGTAAGATGCTGGCCCCCTGATGTATCCATTCGTAACCGTCTATTGTCGTACCATTATCTTGACAGTGAATTTGAGGAAATCATACAAGATAGGAGAAAGAATGCAGGTAAAAAGAGAGGTGGTAAGAAAAAGGCTGACTGATGCCTCTATTGCTCTGACTGTGAAAGAGGTTTTTGAGCAGAGCAGTTGCTTCGTCTTTAATGAGGGTGAGCTGGTCACATTTGATGGTGAAGTGTTGACAAGAGCCCCCTCCCCATTCAATGATGAGATTACTGGAGCAGTGAGAGCTTCTGATTTTCTCAAGATGTTGCAGCGATTTCCCGATGATGAGGTGGACATATCCACACGAGGGAATGAGTTGATTATCAAAGGAAGGCGCAGGCGAGCAGGAATCACACTCATGTCAGAAATATTGCTCCCATATGATCAGGTTCCTCGCCCCGGGACGATGAAGAAGGTCAACAAGGATCTGCAGGAATCTCTATTGCAGTGTGCTCGAGTGTGTGGCCAGGATGAGACCGCACCAAAGACCACTCATGTCCATATTGCCAAAGATCGCGTGGAGGCGACTGATAGTTATCGGGTTCTGCAGTATACTCTGAGTACAGGTTTTCCTGGTTCAGTTCTCCTTCATGCCTCCTCTGTCTTTGCAATATGCAAGCAGAATCTGGTGAAGGTCGGGGTTGACAAGAATGAAGGATGGTGTCATTTTCAGACAGACGATAAGATGATCATTTCAGCCATCGTGTCGAGAGAGAAATATTACGACAAAGAGATGATTGACGAATTTTTTGAAGTGGAAGGAGAGACAGTTTCGCTTCCCAAGAATTTGGTAGAAATACTGGACAGAGCTTCTGTCATGGACACTCCATCTTCATCCATAGGAGATTGGGAATCTCAGGTGACATTATCATTCTCTGAAGGTCAGCTGAAAGTCTCATCACGCAAGGACGGAGGGTGGTTTCGTGAGACCAAGAGGATCAAGTATGATGGGCCAGATATTGTGTTCACCATTCACCCTCTCTTCCTCAAGGAGCTGATTAAGAAGACGTATCGGGTCATCATCAGCAAGGAACGAATGCTGGCAGTGATAGATGGCCTGCGATTCGTAGCATCCCTCGAAGCACAAGAAAAGGATGATTAAATGGCAGGATTTTTCTCGCCTCACAGTTATGAAAGGAAGGCTCCCAGGCTTTCCACCATTCCAAAATGTGGTGAATGTGGTCTGGCAAAAAAATGCCTCAGCCCCAAGATGAAACCTACTGGCAAGGGCAGGCATAAAGTCCTCTTCGTCGCCGAGGCTCCAGGAGAGCAAGAGGACCGTCAGGGTGTTCAATTGATCGGTGATGCTGGAAACTTGCTCAGAGGAACCCTGAAGTCGATAGGAGTAGATCTGGAGGATTGCTGGAAGACCAATGCTGTAATATGTCGTCCTCCGGAGAATAAGATTGAACCCTATATGATTTCATGTTGCAGAGCATCATTGCTCAACACCATAAGAGACCTAAAACCTAGAGTCATCATCTTATTAGGAGGCTCCGCTCTACGTAGTATTTTGACAGGGGAGAATCAGAAGGACACAAGTGCGATCTCAAAGTGGGCTGGTCTCACCATTCCGAGCAGTACACATCGCGCATGGCTCTGTCCTACATATCACCCCTCATATATCTTGCGGATGGGCAAAGATGAATGTCTCATGGGCATATTTCGCCGTCATCTTGAGCATGCGATGTCATTGGAGAAAGAGCCTTTGCCACCTGTTTCATTGAGTGACCTGGAGTCGAAGATCGAAATCATTACATCACCACGTCTGGCACGTAAGAGAATGGCTGATCTCGCAAAGAAGAAAGGCATCGTCGCATTTGATTACGAAGGGACGGGATTGAAGCCAGAGCGAGCTGAGCAACGCATTGTCAGCGTTTCTTTTTGTTTGAATGGTGAGGATACCTTCGCCTGTATGATCACTGAAAAGGAGCATAGAGCTCTTAGGCGAGTGGTGCAATCACCTCTGAGAAAGGTAGCAGCCAACATCAAATATGAGGAGCGATGGACAAAGGCGAAACTGGGATGTAGAGTGGAGAACTGGTATTGGGACACCATGCTGATGGCTCATGTCCTCACCAATCATTCGCATGTCACCTCCGTCAAATTCCAAGCCTACTCACTTTTGGGCATTTCTGATTACAATTCTCATATCTTTCCATATCTCAAATCTAAGCATGCCAATCTCCTGAATAGTATAGATCAGATAGGTACTAGAGATCTGTTGGTATATAATGGATTGGACAGCCTCATAGAATATATGATCATGGAACGGCAGAAGGAGATTATTGGTGATACCATATGATATCAATGCATACCAATTGCTTCATCAAGGATCCTTGGCTCTCGCGAGAGTGGAAGGTGCTGGGCTCCGGATTGATGAAAAATATTTGGATAATGCGATAATCAGGACGCAGAGGAGAATTAAAAGGCTCAAGGCCAGGAATGACAGCAGTGAGATCATGAAATTATGGCGGAAGAAATACAAGAGGAAAACCAACATCAATTCTACTGTTCAGCTAGGTGATATCCTATTCAATGAAATGGGGTATAAATCTACGGCATTGACCTCGTCAGGAAAACCAAAGACAGACGAGAAGGCATTGACAGCGATTGACCATCCCTTTGTCCAATCCTATCTGGAGATCAAGAAATTAGAGAAGGCTGTCGGGACATATTTGAAGGGAGTGAAGAGAGAGGTGGTGGATGGGTATGTTCACCCTGTATTCAATCTTCATCTGGCATCTACCTTCCGGTCTTCTTCTGACTCTCCAAATTTTCAGAATATCCCGATTCGCAATGAAGAGATAGGGAAGCTGGTGCGCACGGCATTCATTGCCAGAAAAGGTCGTCATTTGGTGGAGCTGGATTACTCGGGAATAGAGGTGAGGGTAGCAGCCTGTTACCATAAAGACCCAGTGATGATCGAATACATCTGTGATGAGACCAAGGACATGCATCGTGATATGGCGATGGAATGCTATCGGCTCTCGCAAGATGAAGTGACGAAAAAAGTGAGATATTGCGGGAAGAATATGTTTGTCTTTCCACAATTCTACGGTGACTGGTATCTGGATTGCGCCAGAAGTCTATGGGAGGCCATAGATTCGATGCATCTGGAAACAGCTTCAGGAACCCCATTGAAAGAGCATCTGAAGTCTCAAGGAATCAAAAGATTGGGTGATCTAGATCCAAAGGAAAAACCTGTGAAAGGAACATTTGAGCACCATATTCAGCAGGTGGAGAAGCATTTCTGGGAAAAACGATTCTCAGTGTATGCAAGATGGAAGCAGAGATGGGTCAAGAAATATCAGGAAAGAGGGTGGATGAAAACAAAGACCGGATTCATCTGCCAAGGATACATGAAGAGGAATGAGATTATCAATTATCCGGTCCAAGGCTCTGCGTTTCATTGTCTCTTATGGTCGCTCATCCAGTTGGTGCTGAAGGAATTGAGAAAGAGACACATGAAGACTTTGATTGTAGGGCAGATTCATGATAGTATTGTAGCTGATGTCCCGCATGAAGAACTAGATGATTTTTTGGCATTGGCAAATTATGTGATGACGAAGAAATTGACGAGGCGGTGGAAATGGATCAACGTCCCATTAGAGATCGAAGCTGAGGTCACTCCAGTAGATGGGAATTGGTCGCAGAAGAAGGAGGTGGAGATATGTCATTGACGCTGAAGCAGAAAATTGAGGAAATTGATGAGGTGGTGCATCTGATAGGGAATGATTGGGAGGTCGATTTCATTAAGAGCATGAAGAAGAAGATCACCTACAGTCATTGTTCCGACGAAGATTTTTCACATCGACAGGCATCAAAGATCAATGCCTTGTATGAGAAGGCATGCAATAGTTCATACTGAATCAGGAGAATGACGACATGGAATTATATAAGAAATATCGACCGCGAAATTTGCAGAGAGTGATTGGCAATACAGCCACAGTCCAATCCCTTCGTAATATGCTGGACAAAGGCACCTTGCCTCACACCATTCTATTTCATGGCCCGAGTGGGTGCGGCAAGACGACATTGTCACGGATATTGATGAAGGAGCTGAACTGCAATCAGATTGATTTCCATGAATTGAACTGTTCTGATTTTCGTGGAATTGATACGGTGAGGGATATTGCACGGAAGATGAACATGGCTCCCACAGGAGGAGATTGTCGGATTTGGTTATTGGATGAAGTCCATCAGATGTCCAAGGATGGGCAGAATGCAGCATTGAAGATCTTAGAGGACACTCCTTCTCATGTGTATTTCTTCTTATGCACGACAGATCCGCAAAAGATTTTGAAGACTATTCGGACTCGGTGTTGTGAGATGCCAGTGGAATATCTGTCCGAAAATGATCTCAAGCGATTGATTCGGATGGTGTGTAAGCGAGAGAAGATTGAGGTGGCTTCTGATATTGTGGATGATATCGTGGATGCCGCAGCTGGTTCGGCCCGGACTTGTCTCGTATTGCTGGACAAGATATCGAATCTCCCTGAGGATCAGAGGGAGGGGGTCATCACATCTCATCAGGCAGATCAAGAATGTATTGATTTGTGCCGTGCTCTCATCAATAAGGATTCTTGGTCAAAGGTCAGTAAGATTTTGAAGGGTCTGACAGTGGATCCAGAATCTGTCAGATGGTCCGTATTGGGGTATGCGAGAGCTGTTCTTTTGAGTGGGTCCAAGCCTCAAGCATATCATGTCATCACATGCTTTGAGGATAATTTCTATGACTCAAAGGCAGCAGGGTTGGCTCGTGCATGTTATGAGGCTGTGATCACTTGATACTCAGATAATATAGTGAGGAGAAAAAATGGAAAAGAATGAATTTGAATCAGATCTGAAGATTGACCCTAATTATTTGGAGGTAGAGGCTGGCCGGCAAGGCGAGCTATTCTTCAAGTGGGCGGAGAGGGCGGTAGAAGCTAAGGAAAGAGCTGATCATGCGAAGCTGAAGATGGATGTGCTGGAAGCGAAGTTGAGCAGTAAGGCTCGACTTGATCCTGATTCATTTGGGATTGCAAAAGTCACGGAAGGTTCTATCGCCGCTGCAATTAAGATCCACCCTGAATTTCTCGAGGCACAAGAGGAGCATATCAGTGCCAGGGCTGATTTTCATATGTTGGAGAGAGCGGTAGAAGCGATGGAGCAGAGGAAGCGGATGATAGAGATACTGGTCACTTTGCATGGCCAGCAGTATTTCGCCGGCCCGTCTGTTCCGCATAATTTGGTGGATGCATGGAAGGAGGTGACGAGCAAGCGTAAAGAAGCAGTGGCGAAGAAGCAAGTGGCAAGAGCGCGTGTACGGGTCAAGAAAGGGAAATGATGACTCTATTATCTGTCATGGGATACGGATTCCTCTTGCTTTCTGGTGCGATATGTGGGGTGATATGGGTATATATTATGGCCCGAATGGCAACGAGAGGAGTCATTCGATCTTTGGAAGAGAACAAAAAGGAGAATGGAAATGTCGAAGAGAAGAAAGAGAAAGCGAGTCAGTCCTGAGACTGTGAGAGCAAATGCAGCATCGAGCAGTCAAGGTGGTGGAGGTGCATTCTTCAACCTCCCGGAAGGGATTGAGCAATGGACACCGGACAAGGCGGGAAGGTACATGATTGACATCTTGCCTTATGAGGTGAAGACCAGTCATCATCCTGATGATGGCATCATGCCTGGTGTCATCTGGTACAAATATCCATTTGACGTCCATCATGGAATCGGGCCGGAACAGAAGAGTCTTGTCTGCCCACGGTCGGTTGGCAAGAAATGCCCCATCTGTGAAGAAATCACCAGGCTGAAGAAGGATTACAAGGAGAACGAAGAAGCTATCAAGGACCTGTCCCCTCAGCATTATGTCGCCTACAACATCTGGCATCCTGATGAAGAGGACACCGTTGCCATTTTTGCCATGTCGGTCGGCAAATTTGCCAACATGCTGGACCAGGAGTTAAAAGAAGGTGAGGAGGAAAATCTCAGTTTCTTTGATGTGACGGAGGACGGGAAGACACTGAAGGTCCGATTCAGTGATGCGCAATATGCAGGGAATAAGTATATTGAGGCGACACGCATCGACTTCAAAGACCGGGATGAGATGGACGAGGAGGAGGTGCTGGAGAAGGTGGCTTGCCTTGACGAGATATTCAATGTTTTCAGCTATGAGAAGATCAAGGCGATGTTCTTGGAGATTGACGACGACGACGAGGATGATGAAGATGAAGACGATGATGAGCCTCGCTCTCGCTCCAGGGTCAGGTCCAAGAAGAAAAAGCCGGCAGACGACGATGATGACGAGGATGACGATGATGACGAGGATGATGAAGATGAGGACGAAGCTCCGGCCAAGTCCAAGAAAAAGTCAAAATCCACATCCAAGAAGAAAAAGCCGGCAGATGAAGATGAGGACGACGACGAGGATGAGGACGATGACGAGGATGAACCCCCGGCCAAGTCCAAGAAAAAGTCAAAATCCACGTCCAAAAAGAAGTCAGCAGATGACGATGATGAGGATGACGATGACGACGAGGACGAAGCTCCGGCCAAGTCCAAGAAAAAGTCAAAATCCACGTCCAAAAAATCTTCTGGGAAGAAGAAGTGTCCAGGCGGCGGCACATTCGGCAAGGACATTGACGCCTTTGAAGAATGTGATGATTGCCCTTATTGGGACGAATGTGAAGAGGCGAGTGACTGATATTCATCATGGAGATTGATCTGGAAGGGCGGGTGAAGGCTCGCCCTTCTTTTTCTTTTGATAAGGAGCATACATGAAAATCAGAATGAGAGCCAGACAAATATCTGCAGCAGCTGAAAAGAAGTCTGGTGGTAAGAAGGCGATGGAGGTGAGCAGGCGAAATCTCTTGTCATCAGGCTCCACTTTGCTCAACCTGGCCTGCAGCAATAATCCATTTGGAGCATTTCTCAAAGGGAAATACTATTTTCTGGTAGGGGACTCCACTTCAGGAAAAACATTTTTGGCGATGACTTGCTTTGCGGAAGCTCTCATCAGCTCACAATTCAAAAATTATCGTCTCATCTATGATAATGTGGAGGATGGTTGTCTTCTTGATCTGGAGAAGCTGTTCAATGCTGAGGTCAGAGACAGGGTAGAGCCTCCAGAGATGGGTGAGGATGGTCCTGTATATTCTTACCTGGTGGAAGAATTCTACTATCACGTAGATGATGCCATTGAGCGGGCGAAGAAGGACGGCAGACCGTTTGTCTATGTCCTGGATTCCATGGACTCTCTCACCAGTGAATCAGAGACAGACAAATTTGAGCAGCATAAAGACGCACATCGCAAAGGCAAGGACACTCCTGGGTCGTATGGCGATGGTAAAGCGAAACGCAACTCAGAAGGGTTACGCAAGGTCCTCAAAGGCTTGCGTGATACAGGGTCCATATTGATAATCATTTCCCAGACCCGGGACAATATCGGATTCGGATTTGAGAAAAAGACAAGGTCTGGTGGCCATGCTCTCAAGTTCTATGCTACGGTGGAGATCTGGAGTTCATTGGCAGGAGCCATCAAGAAGACGGTGAAGGGGAGAGATCGGCAGATAGGCATCCATGTGAAATTGAAGGTCAAGAAAAATCGGATCACAGGAGAGAGTCACGAGGTGCAGACAGACATATATCCATCATATGGCATTGATGATATTGGTTCCTGCATTGATTATTTGGTAGCTGAAAAATGGTGGATGAAGAAGAAGAGTCTCATTGAAGCTCCTGAATTTGAAGTCACTCTTACCAGGCAAAAACTCATTGCTCACATTGAAGAGAATGGCTTGTCACGCAAGCTTCAGCGGGTAGTGGGTGAATGTTGGAATGATGTCCGAGAAGCTTGTGACATCCATCGTCAGGGTCGATATTCCACGAAGGTGGAAGAGGAGGAGGATGAATGAAGCGAGTGTTCATTGACTTATCATTCTTGGCGCACAGAGCCCGACATTCATTGGATGGTCTAGACCATGAGGATATTCCGACTGGTATTATGTTTGGGTTCTTTCTCCAGCTCCTCACCATTTGCAATGACCCTCTTGTACGGTCCAATAGAGTCATGATATTCACAGATTCAAAGAAGAGCTATCGAGAGAAGGCGTTCCCGGAATACAAGAGGAGGAGGAGAGAGGATCGTACGGAGGAGGAACTGATCAGGATCAAGATAATGCATGAACAGGTGAATCTCTTGCGCAAGGATATCTTGCCTTCAATAGGATTCCCAGTGTATAGGCAGACTGGTTTGGAATCTGATGATCTCATAGCATATGCAGCAGATCAGATGGTATTATTGGACAAGGCTATTATCATATCTTCTGATGGAGATCTGTGGCAATGCATTTCGAATAATGTGGAGTGGTATGATCCTCAGAGACATAAGCTGCTCACCAATGATAATTTTGAGGAGGAGAAGGGGATTGAGGCGAGATATTGGGGCAGGGTGAAGGCTCTTGGAGGGTGTACGACTGATGGTGTCCCAGGGCTGAAAGGAATAGGTGTCAAGAGAGCCATAGAAATAATCAAAGGGGACAGACCCATGCCCAAAGATGGCAGGTATAGTCTATGGAAAGAACTCACCATATTGCCTCATCATAAGACCCGACCATTTGAATTGCGAGATCCTGAATATGATGAGGATGCTTTTTTTGCATTCTGTGAAAAATATGGGATTGATAGTTTTTTGGAAGGTTCAAAGCGAAAAGATTGGTCACGTCTATTTGCTGGTGAATTTGGCAATAGAGTGAGATTGAGGAGAGCACATGGCAAAAAGCGGAAAAGGAAGCGAATTTGAGAGACAGGTCTGCAGACAATTGTCTGCATGGTGGACGGGTGGTCAGAGAGATGATGTCTTCTGGAGGTCCGCAAATTCTGGTGCCATGGCGAAGACTCGTTCCAAGACGGGCAAGAGCACATTTGGTCAGTATGGTGACATTCAAGCCACAGATCCTATTGGTCAGCCTCTCCTGGATTATTTTACGATAGAGGTGAAACGTGGATATTCAGCATATACATTCATGGATATGATGGATAAGAAGGAAACTGCAGCAATGCAGCAGTGGGAGCAATTTTTTCATCAGGTAGATGAGGATAGAAAGAATGCTGGTTTGGATGCTTGGATGCTGATTACTCGTCGTGATAGGCGTGAGACGTTGGCTTTTTTCCCTTTGCGTATGATGTCTCATATTGACACGTATTCTGCTCTTCGCCAGTGTCCTCATATCATCGCCCGGGTGGATTTGAAAGAGGGTGGTTCTCTTCATGTCTATTGTTGCCTTCTTCAGGACTTCTTTGATCGTGTATCTCCTGAAAATTTCAGATAAAAGGGTTGAATTCAAAAGGGTTGATATTAAAAGGGTTGAGAAATATAGGGTTGAATTCAGATAATAGGGTATGAGAGGAGGAAGCATGAAGGAGATTGTGGGGACAGAAAAATATTTCATGACGAAGTTCTTCGGATGTAAGATGTGTGGCAAGAAATCTGTGACATGGAATCCGGAGTATCATAGTTGGCAATGCTCTGAATGCGGGACGTTTGACGCTCCTCGCACCAGACGGACGAGAGAATTGTGTTAATATGCTGAAACCAATACCGTGTCTTCTGACAATTGAAAAGGATGGGGTGATGCGGATATATGATGTCCGTAAGAATCATCCGTATAGTCTGATTGTCAGCATTCATATTCGCAGTCCGCGACGGGAGAAGACAGGATTCGCCATGGTCTCGTTCTATAATGATTTGCGAGTGCAATGGCTGAGAAAGATGCGCAAGAGAATGATCAGGCTATACAGAGAGACTGGAAGGCATTTGCAGAGCATAGCCAATCCGACGAGGTATATGAAGAAATGGCAGCAATGGAAGGATAAGAATGATCAAATCATTGACAATTGAGAATTTCCAGGCTCATAAGGAATTGTCCATTGAATTTGCTCCTGGAATCACATCCATTATCGGTCCGAGTGATACAGGTAAGTCATCTATCATCCGGGCTCTGAAATGGGTAGTGACAAATAGACCATCTGGTGAAGCTTTTATTCGTGATGGCGCTCGGGAAGCTATTGTTACGGTTGAGGTGGATGACACATCTATCATCCGGGTGAGAGGGAAAGAGAATTTATATGAGGTTGGAGATGTCATTCTTGAGGCCTTTGGGAATGATGTCCCTCCCGATGTGTCTCAGGCATTCAATATGGATACAGTCAATTTTCAAGGGCAGCACGACAGTCCATACTGGTTCAGTGAGACTGCAGGTGAGGTGAGCAGGCAGCTGAACCGGATAATTGATCTTGGAATCATAGACACCACTCTGGCGAATCTGGCATCTGCTTCACGCAAAGCCAAGGTAGAGATGGAGGTGGTGGGAGATAGAGTTCGAGAGAGCAAGGAGGAGCGATCTCGGTTGCGGCATGTATTAGAGATGGACAAGGATTTTGAAAAGGTATGTGCTATTGAGACTGATTATTCTGAGGTTTTGCAGAGAGCGTCTGTCTTGCGTTCTGTTTTGGAGAGAGCAGTATCACACAGAAGAACTGAAAAGAATGCGAGAGAATGGTTGATCAGTGGCGAGATCGTAGTGAATGCGGGTATAGAATGGCAAGAAGCCCAGAAAAAGAAGAAAGAATTATGTGATCAGGTAGGGTATATCCGAGAATTACGGAAGATCGCTCAAGCTCCAGTCCCATCCCTAGTCACGATTGAGAAGGTCGCAGATGATTGGGGTGCCGTTGCAGCAGAGAGGGATCGATTGACGATGATGCTTGATGACATTCAAGGTCTAAAGGAGGAGGTATGCCAAAAAGAAGAGTCTATGGAGCAGGCAAGAACAAAATTTCACGAGAGACTAGGCGAGACCTGTCCCTTATGCGGGACAAGGATAGAGTCGTCGCGATAGTATGTGCGGACATCCATCTGACATTACGCCCACCTCGTGCTCGCAGACATGAGCCGGATTGGTTTGAGGCGATGGCTCGGCCATTGAATGAGATTGGTGCTCTTGCCAGTCATTATGATGTCCCGGTCTTATGTGCGGGAGATGTGTTTGATCATTGGAGAGCGGAACCTGAGTTGGTCAATTTCGCCATCAATCATCTCCCTCGCATGTATGCCATTCCAGGACAGCATGACCTACCTCTGCATAATTTGGAGTTGATGAAGAGGTCAGCATATTGGACTCTTGTTCTGGCTCAGGTGATAGAACCTGTCATTCATGGCGTCGCCACGATGATATCTGAGGATGTGGTGGTGCATGGATTTCCATGGGGCAAACCAATACGGCCGCTGAAAGACAGTGCATCCAAAAAAATGCAAGTGGCACTCGTCCATGATTATTTCTGGGTTGATGGGCATTGCTTTCCAGGAGCACCACGAGAACATGAATCTCGTAAATATCTGGACCGAGTGAAAGGATATGATGCAGTGATATTCGGGGACAACCATAGAGGATTTATGACAGTGGTTGGTGGGGTGATGGTCTTGAATTGTGGAACTCTCATGAGGCGGAAAACGGATGAAGCAGAATATGAGCCTCAGGTGGGATTGTTATGTCGTTCAGGCAATATCATCACACACAAGCTGAACACCAATTGTGATAAATTTGAGCGGAAAGAAGAAGACTGCAATGGTACGAAGAAAAGTATGGAATTATGGGATATGAAGGATTTTGTAAGAGGGCTTGGTGAGTTGGAGAAGACTCGGTTTGATTTTGTGCAAGCGATCGAGTACGCAATGACCAAGCGGGTCGTCAGTGATGACATTCGTAGAATCATTTTGGAGGCTTTGGGACGTGGCTAATATTGATGATCTTACCAGGTTGAAAAGATTGGTGGAGAAGAGGCAGACTGAAGCGGATAAGGCTGCCGGAGCATTGGAGGAGGCTATGAAATCTCTTCATGCCGAATTTGGTTGTGATAATATATCAGAAGCCAAAACAATGCTCAAGACACTGGAGAAGAAGGAAGCAGCTCTGAAGAAGAAATTTGATAAGGCATTGGATGAATTTTTGGATAAATGGGGGGATGAATTAGAATGATGACGTATAATAGTTTTCAGCAGGCGGGGATTGCTTTGCACAATAGTCAGCACACATACATCCCCAAGAGATGTCCTCATAGAACTGATGAATCTTTGTGCGGCAATTGGTGTCCTGCCTTCTATGAATCCAAGGCCAAGGGCATGGATAATCGAATCATTTTACAGTGTTTTCCTAATAGTGTTTGCATTCATGTTGAAGGTTGAGGAGATATGATGAAAATATTTGTCGCTATGATGCTGGTCTTGTGGTTGTGTGGTTGTAGTGAATCACAGAGTGCAGGTGAACGATTTCGCATTCTTCAATCAGTCACGACCTACGCAAAGCACGGTGATGATGTAGTAGAGCTGACATTACCGGAAGGATGTGAGGTGATAGTGGTGGCAGTACATGTCCCTGGAGACAGCAAGCAGATTGCTCAGAGATCGGAGAGAAAATGAAAAGCCGAGGAATTCACCTTCTTATCTTCTTGCTCAGTGGAATTATTGTGGGTGTGGGCCTTGGTCCTTACATTCACGAAGGATCTATCAAATTCGGTGAGGCTCCTGAGAAGGCTGACGCCATCGCCAGCAAGAAACGTGAACGCGAGCCCGACAGGTATGAAAAAATAATACTCACTACCTTCTACCCCACTGGACATGCCAAGAGCATCATCTTCGCTGATAGTGCTGATTGGTATTCTAATAAAGGATACGTTGACCTGGTAAACCCAATCATTCATGAATTTGATGAAGATGGAAAAATGATCCGTAGAGTCAGGAGCACAACAGGCAGAGCATTCCTGACTCAGGAGCATGACGTCGAACGAGTGCGCATGCGAGGGAAATTCAGGATGGAGAGTTGGAAAGAAAATAAGGAGAAATGATGGACAAAAAGGATGAAGCACCCAAACAGCAAAGAGGTTTCAGCATCAGTCCTGGTCAACGATTTATTCCGCAATCTCTCAATGGCCTATCTAAGGAGAATCAGAAGAGATTGCGGAAGATGGGGCGGATGGTGCTTGGCAGAAATTCCAAATGTCCATGTGGCAGCGGCCGCCGGTTCAAAAGGTGCTGCATGCAGACATGATGACATATTGCTTGAATGGTGCAAGTTTGATTTCTGGATGGCGTCAGTATCCTAGACGGCTCTCAACCTATGGAAGGATCGCGGTTATGAACAGACCGGCTGGCGCCATTCGTTTTTGAAAGGGTCTTATGAATTTGACACAGATACGAAAGACGATTGATCGGAAGATGGCTGAGTATAGAGCTGTCTGCAAGACATATCGGGCTGAGAAGCAGGCTCTCGCTGCGATCAATGCGCAGATCAGCAATCTAAATGACGCTCGGACTCTTACGCAAGATGTCGCTCAACAAGTGCAGCAGCAGGCTCATTCACAGATTGCAGGGGTGGTGAGCAGATGCCTAGAGACTGTATTTGATCAGCCCTACAAATTCATTATCCATTTTGAGCGCAAACGAGGCAGGACAGAAGCTCGCCTGTCATTTGAGCGTGAGGGGCTTGAGGTGGACCCAATGACCGCAAGTGGTGGTGGGGTGATAGACGTCGCTGCATTTGCTTTGAGGCTTGCATGTCTTATGTTGTCCTCGCCACCTCTACGCAAGGTTCTGATTCTGGACGAGCCATTCAAATTTGTGAGTGAGGAATATCGGGAAAATATTGTGAGCCTGTTGCAGACATTGTCTACTGAGATGGGAGTGCAATTCATTTTTGTGACACACATCGATGAACTCAAGACAGGCAAGGTAATTCAGCTATCATGAAGAGATCACAATATAGAGGATGGCCAATCCCACCGGAGAAATGGTTGGAGTCTTCAGAAGGGGAAGGATGGGACAGAATATTGGATCTGGCAGAAGAGGCGATGTCTGAAGAATCTCAAAGGCGATATCTGTCTACTCAATCATTCTTTCGCAGGTGCAAATACCATAAGGTAGACGCAGAATGGATGGTGAGAAGGCAGAAGAGGGAGGAGAAAAGGCGGGAGCGCAGGTTGAAAAAGAAGAGAAAAATAAGAATCTTCAAAAAATTATGATTGAAAAATAGCCTATTTTCTAGCATCAAACCATTCCACCAAAAAATAATCAAAAATAATTGAATTTTTTATTTGCTTTATGCAATGTGTTATAGTAATATAACAATGTAGTTATTGCTTATGTTTTGTTTTACAAGGAGAAAAAGATGAAGACAGCGAAAGAGATTATCATAACAGAAGATGTCAAGGACCTGGTCAACAAAATGATTGAAAGTGGAAGCATATGCAAGCGTACAGGCAAATGGATTCATAGAGTGCATTCTGAGGGAGGGTATTCTCGTTTTACAGGATATGGGATGTCGGATGATCTTGAGAGGAAGATTCTCAAAACGTATGCAGAAATCAAAGGCGCATAAGATTTTATAGTCATTTTTACTTTTACAAGGAGAAGACGATGAGAGAGTACAAATTGGAGAGGTGTGTGCATGTTGACAATGGCAAAGTTGGGATGGTGGTGAAATCAAAGCTCCCTTACGAATGTGAGCTTATTTTTGAAGGCAATTCGGTGAGGCTCATTGCGCAGAGCAGACTTGTCACGGAGAAACAGCGGCTCACTGGTGCTGACTGGGGTCAGTTGTGTCCGATGCAGGAGGTGATTGAGTTGAGAACAATGTATGAGGACAAGACTCTCAGGAGGCTCATCACCACATTTCTGAAGAGCCAGAACAGAAATGATTGGTGGGCGGTGAAGTGTCATTTTCGGGAGAATCACCGGTTTCGCATGCCGATGATGTATGAGGAGGAAGAAAAATGAGAACTGACATACATTGCCCCAAGAATATCAAACCTGAGGAATATATGTTTATCATTGCCATTCCTGGGAATGACTATGGTGATCCATTCGCATCAATGGAGATTGCGCGAAGACGAGCCAGTCTCCATACATTCATAAGAGACGGTGGGCACACCTTTTCTCAGCATGAACATGGTGGGACCTGTCACATCTGCGGAGCATGGGCATCCCACCTCGCCTATTTTTTACATGTACCTACCGGACAAATAATCAAAACTGGTTTTGATTGTGCAAGTAATTTGAGCATGGGTGATGAGCAAGCCTTTCGCAAAACCAGAGACTTGTGTGCGGCCGCGAGAAAACGAGCGCAGATGCTGATCAATGCAAGGCAGCTCACCAAAGAGGTGGGAATTCCGTGTATGGAATGCGCACGGTTCGGACACCCCATCCTCGCTGATATGTGGAACAGGCTCAATCAGTATGGCACCCTGACTGAAAAACAAATAAAGTTCGCCAAGAAGCTGATTGAGCAGGTGAAGAACCCGGAGCCCGCAGAAGAAATCCAAGAGCCTTCTGAATCTGCACCAGAAGGCAAAGTCACAGTCACAGGTGAAGTCCTCGCCATCAAGGCAAAGGAAGGATATTTCAATGAGACGGTCTGGAAAATGATGGTCAGGTCTGAGGCTGGGTGGAGGGTATGGTGCACCATTCCTCAGGCAATCAGTTGTGATGTGCGTGTAGGTGATATGATCCAATTCACTGCCACATTGACCAGGAGCGACAGGGACAAATATTTCGCATTTGGCAAGCGTCCCAGCCGGGCGTCAATAATTCAGTCTGATAATAAGGAATAAGGAGAAAGAAATGGAACAGGAAAAAATCTTGGACAGGGTCTATGGAGTTGTCAGAAGGCAGACCGGAGGTGGCGAATATCTTGATGTCTCCTCCATATCAGGTCTTGCGGCATACGCTATGGAGAAGGCTCAGATGTTTGACAGAAGGCATCCCTATTGGGCCAAAGAGCATCAGATTTTGAGGGTGGCTCGTCTGACTATTGAGGAGGTATGATGAAGATAAAATTGAAGGTCGTGAGAACTGATTGGGCAGTTTCAGCTGAGGTAGATGGTGAAGACAAGTTGATTGGGAGAATTGAGTCTGTCTCTGTTTTGACTGAGGAATATGCCGCATACCATTTCAGTGATGATTTATTTTTCCCCAAATATCTAGGTCTCTATAACACCAGAGCTGAAGCGGAACGAGCCATTGTCAATGAGGCGATGGCTGAGACAGGTACGGATGGCGATTGATAGATATTTTAGACAAAGGAAGGATTAAAATGATTCAGTGTTGCGGGACTTGTAAGTTTAGTGAATACGATAGGAAAAAGTTGACCTGCAAAGTATTGAAAGGCACGGCGAATCCGCTTGGATTTTGTGATGGTTACAAACCTGCAAAGGTAATTCGGCTTGATGCTTTTTTTGAAATAGCAAACAGGAGGAAGATGTGAAAATACCGCAATGGTTTTGGGATTTTATGCGCAGGCGCACATACCCCATGCCTTTTACTGGTTGGGGTTATTATGACGTTGTCCAAATCTCTTGGAAAGCGTATCAGAAGGGAAAGCGTGACCGTGGGGTGTGTGAATGGTTAGTTACCGAAGGTGGTTTGGCAAAAACATCATGTCATAATTATACGTTCTTTGAGTACAAATTCTGTCCATGGTGTGGTAAGCGGATTAAGATAAAGGAGAGAAGATGAAGTGTGATGATTGTGGAAAAGAAATCAAGAAAGGGATGGCCGGTCGGTATGTCCACGTGCATAGCGGGTCAATATACTGTTATACTGACAAGGTGGCAACGCCATGTAAACTCCCTGGCTCCGGTGAATGGTGCACCGGACAGCAATGGGTTGATGCTGGCGGGGATTGGAATGAATTTGTTGAGGCGCACAAGGCTGATCCTGATGCTGAGTATTATTCACGTATTCCTTCGTGGAAAGCCAGTTGGATTACACAAATAAGTAAGAACAAGGATTATGCGGACGATAAAGAGTGTTACCGCCTTCGATTGGATGACAAGGGCGAGCTTCCGAAGCCGGAAGATAACGAATCTTGCACCGCGCTAGAAGCAGAAGTGGAATCGTGGGATGAAACGGTTACGTGCGCGAATTGTAAAAAGGCAATACCGAAAGCGGCGATTGAAGAAACGTATTATTTCTGCTGTGACGCCTGCGCAAAAGAAGGTGCCGCGAAGTTGCTTGATACCGAATATGTTAAGATACGTGAGAAGCGCGACGTGCCGCTCATCAATCCGCTCAGGATCCCACTGGGCCGATGGGTGGCCATGGAAATTACGGATTCAGGGGGTAGAGAATGGCAGATACACGAAAAAAAGCCTGTTATGACTATGGCTGAAAATTGGTGCGGGGGTAGGTATTTAGTTATTACTCAAGAAATAGACTGGCAAGGCGACTGGAAAGACAGCCTATTCAGTCGCAAAGAAATCCTTGAACGGTGGAAGCAAGAATACGGCGACCGCTGGCTTGAGGTTGCGGAAAAGGAGGGCGAAGAATGAAAAAGACAGTAATACTATACTATTGTGACTTATGCGGTACGAAGGGTGAAGGTGGTGGCGATAGATGGCTTCCGATTGATTGGACTGAAGTCAAGGTACAACTACACGAGGATTTCCGTCCAGAGAAGACTTATGGCGATGTGGAAGTAAAACATATTTGTCCGAGGTGTCGTACCATAATTGCCAAGGCAAAATCACAAAGAGAATAATTATCCGCTGGGCTTTTGTGACGGATATAAAATGAAAATGGTACATATAGATGACTTCATATCACACATGAAAAACGAGCTAGATGAGTTTGGAAAACGGTGGAAGAACAAAAATAAAAGAAGCCGGTTTCAATTTCTGCTAAGCATAGATAGTGAAAGGAGGGATGATGAGCAATGACGTACACATGACAGTCTGGCGTAAAGATTTGCAAGATGTATTTCATGAGTACACCGTACATCTAGAAGAAGGCGTTAAGGGCGAGGTTTGTATTGTCTTGAATCGTGGCGGCCCAGATGATGATGAAGAAGTATATGCACGGGTGTTTGAGATTGGTGAACTTATTGATGTATTGGAGGGATAATTATGCCACACAAACGAAAAGGGAAAATGTTTTGGGATTATTTTACTTGTCCAAAATGTGGAGCGAAAGCGGAGGGGGAAAATGAAGCCCATAAATAAGCAGGAAGGGCGCTGGTACTACTGGAGAAGCGAGACTTTTTTCAATCCGAAAAAAGGTTTTGCCAGATTTGCTAAAAAACAAATAGCAAAGGCTCGAAGAAGATTTGAAAAGCAAGAACTAGATAAATTAATAGAGATTGAGAAAAAGGAGCAATAATGCCAGTTGAAGACACGTATTGTTGTAATTCTTGTTAGTTTTTTAGTGAATAATGACCCCAGCAACAATAATTAATATCCTAGCCTTTTTCTTAGGCGTTTGTCTTTGAGGGATGAAATGAAAACCTGTCTTTGGAAAAGTCATTTTTTAGGCTGGCAAAAAGAAACATCTTGCGGTCATAATGTTAGCTGGGAATTGACACGTAAAGGCTTTATTTATTGCCCGTATTGCGGCAAACGAATATCGCAAGAACTTGACTTGGAAAAACTTGATGAGATTTACGGAAAGGAGAGTGAGTTATGAGCGATGAACTTAAAGAGGTTATTGCGAGCTTTATTGCCTTGGTGCTAATCGCGGCTTTTATTTGCGCGGTTGTCGCATACAATAAATATCTTAATTATTGCAAAATGGAAGATGGGTACCATTGGGTTCCTACTGTGAAAGGCCATTGGGAAAAGGATAGAGGAAAGTGAAAGGAAATGGGATTATGAGTAATAAAAAGAAAACGTGGATACTGGAAAACCATTTATGCAAAAAATGTGGTGGCAGAATATTGCGTTAGTACGATTCAAAAGATTATGATCTACTGAATGAAATAGAAAAAAGAAGGTAGAGGACCCAAAACCCTCTACCTTTTTATAT